>ONHZ01000035.1 GCA_900317755.1 uncultured Lachnospiraceae bacterium | reverse complement strand
GCTTATACTAAAACCATTTATGGCAGATACATCGCCATAATGTTTCATGTTTGGAAATCTTTTTGTAGTAACCCTGATAGGAAAAGGTTCTATTTCGGAAGCCTATAATGGCTTTATTCCAGCCATAACACCGCCAAGAGGAAAGCCTCCTGAACCATCAAATAATGAACCTAAAGTAAGAGACATAAAAAAATCCTTTTCCAGATAATTAATTGAAACATAATTAATTATAAGGAAATGCACCATCTTATTCAATATCATATCTGATATTTTATTTTTTATTATTTTCATTTTTTGATATTATTAATAGTAATGAATGACAAATATGGATAATTAAATCGAATCAAAAAAAACAAATAAGAAAGAAAAACCGACCGCCACCCTTATATCAAAAAAAGACAGTGCAGCCGGTAAAAATAAAAGAAAACATAAAAAAAATAAATTTTTTGATATAAAGTCCTTGACTTTTTTCCTTGACTAATGTAGTATAATTTTGGATATTTATTAGCTAATATTCAATAATTACTTTACGTTAATTACAAAGTAAAGAAAGGAGCTTTATGGAACAAAATATAATGAAAAAGGCGACCTGTACATTTACTTAAATAATTATCAGGCAGAATCGCATTTTTGTTATGAGCTTGCCATTACCAAAAAGAAGATAATATTATGGGAGTCAGATCATTTGACACATAATGACCGGCAGTTTATCGTAAGGCATACTAACTGGAACTATTATGAAAACATTGGTTATCCTACAATTTCTCAGATTTCAGATGATATGGCATACTATCTTTCATATATTGATGAATATCTCAATCTTTATTCGGTTCATTAAACATAAATAATAATATGTCAGAAAGTGTGAATATTATGAATGAAAATACAAAAGACAAATTAGAATTTCCAATTTATGGCAGCTTCACATCTAAAAGGAAAATACGATATTCTTTCTGCATCTATGAAGATGGTACAGTTGCACAATGGCAGAGAAAAAGAAAAGATAACGGACTAAAGCATGTTGTTCAATCAAATGATTATGATATATATTGCAAGGCTGCGACAAAGGAATGTATCGAGTATATTGTAAAATATTATGGATTAGACATAAATTTTTTACATTAAAATATATTTACGAAATTTAATAAGCATAATATAATTACTAATATAAGCGCATTAAATATATAAATTGCAAGAGGAATAAATAATGATATTATATCATGGTACATATTTAACGGTCGAGCATCCAGACTTGAAGCAATCACGAGAAGATATAGATTTTGGTGTCGGGTTTTATACGACTTTAGATAAAAATCTGGCGTCAAAATGGGCATGTAATAAAAAGCCTTCTATTCTTAATTGGTATGAATTTAACGAAGAAAATTATAAAATAAAAGAGTTAAAAGCGGATCGGGAATGGCTTGATTTTGTATCTGCAAACAGAAATCAGGATTTTTCAAAGCTCCCATTTCATAAAAATGATTTTGACATTATTAAAGGACCTATTGCAGATGATAAAATGTTTGAAATACTAGATTTATATTATGATGGAATTATTAATGCAGATAAAACAATAGAAATGATAAATTGTCTAAAATATTCAGACCAAATAGTTTTTGTTAAGCAGAAATTTATTGATGAAAAAATAATATTCAAAGGTTCAAAAGAACTATATGGTTTTGAAAAACAGAGAATATTAGACCAAATTAAAGAAGATAGGCTATTAGCAGACGCACTAATTAGAAAAATGAGGAATCAATAATATGTACGGAATATATGAAAGAGCAATAGCAAGAAAAATAGCTAATGTATTTGAAATTGCAGGAGAAAAAGGTTTTGATGAAACAAAATTTACAAAAGCCTGGCTTTTATCTGACACTGCAAATTTATTATATACATATGATTTTAATGCCGTATCACAAAGCCCCTTATATCATTATAATTCATTTGTAATGGAATATGGAAATATTGATGATTTATATCAAGACGAACCTTATATAAACGATGATATTATGTATTGGGGAGGTTATTTATTTTCATGTTGGATTTTTATTGATGATATTAAAGGAAAAGATATTGTAAATAATTATGATATACAAAAAATATTATTATGTTATGATACGCTGCATACTGTATCTGTAAAAGTGGCCATAGATATGATAAAAAAAGATTTTGTATTATTACAAGACAAAAAAATCGCTTAATAAAAAAGTCCTGACATGTCTGCCAGGACTTTTATTATGTATTATTTCTTATCATTCACATACTCGCCATCAAGCTCAAGCGAATATCCCGTGCTTCCATCCTTCTTCTGAAATTCCGAAAGCTCTCCTGTAGCAAAGACATTCATTTTGTATGTCTTTCCAGCTTTTGAAGTGAGCGACAGATTCTTTATCGTATTTCCTTTGAGAAGATCAATCTGCTGTTTTTCCGTAAGTTTCCGTCCTCTGTAATATGATGGAGCATAAAATCCGCATTTTTCCTTGCAGTATGGACCATACTTTCCATTTATTATGTTACCGCCACAATGAGGGCATTCGCAGATAATTTCACTATCCATTCCAAAATTTCCTTTCATTTTACCCTGCTTTGAATCAATGACCTTTACAACCTCGTCAAGAACCGACTTTCCAAGGCTGTCTGGCTTTGCATTTCCTTCTACTATCTCCTCCTGAATAATGTACCATCGTGCAGTGACCGATGCGTCCTTGATATTGTCGGGCAGAATCTTGTAGAACTCCCTCGCCTTATCGGTTGACATGAGATACGGCTTTTTCTTTTCAGTAATTTCCTTCAGATAGCCGTTGTCAATCAGTTTCTGAATGATAAGCGCCCTTGTCGCTGATGTGCCGATTGAGCCGTTTTCTCCCTTCTTGTCCTTGTCCTTGTCAAGAAGTATCTTCTTAATCTCGGGATCTGTCACATACTTTGAAATAGATGACATGTCATTATAGAGAGTCGTCTGATTATATCTCTGTGGCGGCTTCGTTTCCTTTTCCTTAACGGTTCCGTCAAGGATTTCCAAACTGCCTATACTTCCGCCAGAATACGATGAAAGCACGCTTACAAGCATGTCATTGTTTTGAACATCATCACTCTCGGCTGTCTTTTCAGAATCACGATACAATGCAAGATAGCCTTCGCTTTGTATCCTCGAACAGCTCGCCTTTAATGCTCCGCTTATCGTGTCAGGCAGCTTGTCTGAAAAGATTTCATATACTACCCTTTCCACAGGCGGCATGAACTGAATGAGATACCTTTCACAAATGGCAGTATAGACATTTCTCTCGTCCTTTGTCATCACATCGGGATTTACTTTCGTATCTGTCGGAATTATGGCAAAATGCGCTGTAATATTCTTGTCATTAAAGCACTTTGAATGTATGGTAGTGTCAAAAGAACTTCTATCATACTTTCCATTGAAATTTACGATTACGGAATCAATCACCCCAGGTGCTTCCTTGAAATGCTCCTCGGAAAGATATTGGCAGTCAGACCTGTTATATGTAATTGCCTTGTACTTCTCCCTCAATTGCTGCGTTATATTCATGACCTGAGAAGGATTGTAACCGAATTTCCTATTACAGAAAGTATTAAGCTCCTTCAGATTGAATGGAAGCGGAGGATTTTCCTTCTTTATCTGTGAAGTAATGGAAAATTCAGCCGACTTATGCGAAAGCTTTCCTACTATATCTTCTGCCAACTGTCTGTTTAAAATCTTTCCGTCAGTAAGCATTGCATCATCTTTATCGGGATTGTATTTAAGAATGATGTCCTGACCATTTAACTGAACCTTTTCATATACTTCATAGTAATATGCTTTGGAAAATCTTTCTATCAGCTCATCTCTGTTTACTACAAGACCTAATGTTGCAGTCTGTACACGGCCTACTGTAAGCTTCGTATGATTTATCAAGGTATAATATCTCGAAAGATTGTAGCCGAATACCATGTCGGCTATCTCCCTTCCGTATGCAGAAAGACCGAAATTATAAAATTCCTTGTCTGGTTTCAGATTATTAAGGGCTTTCTTCATTGCATTTACGGAAGTATCAGAAGTGTCAAGACGATAAGCTTTGCTGATAGGATATTTATGAAATTCCAAAAGCTCGTCAACGAGTCTCTGTCCTTCCTCGTCCATATCGCCTGCATTTACGACAAATTCAGCCTTGTCCATAAGGTCGAATATCTGCTTTACACGAGCTTTTAATGATGTACCGCCTTTTCTTGAAGAAGTCTCCGGCTTTACCTTTATCTTCCAGTCATCAAAATAAATCGGAAGCTGATCGAGACTCCATTTCTTGTATGACTCATCATAATCTTCGGGATCAGCAAGAGTCATAAGATGTCCGAAACACCATACGACAGTCCAGTCTCCTTTCGTAATTGTGCCATCATTCTTTGTTCCGTTTCCAGGTATGGCGGCCGCAATGGACTCTCCTAGCACTGGCTTTTCTGCAATTATTAATTTCATAAAAAGTCTCCTTTCTTTCATCTACCCCCTCTGTCTACTTTTAGTATAGCACTTCAATCTATAATTTCTTTAGGACAGTTATTAACATCTATATACTGCCTGTTTTTCCCTTTTCGGATTCGGGAAGGTTCACAGTTAATGAGCAAAATGGTTCGTCATAACCATCTTCCATTTTCTCCATAATCTGTATTGCCAATGCACCATGATAATCATACGAGCTTTTCATAAAATACAATTCATGATCCTTGCCTAAAATGTCCGTATATTTCATCTTATTTTCCCCTTAACAATTTTTGAATACCAATGATTCCGCTTCTTAAAGGCTTCTTGCCTTTGAAATTTCATCAATCTTCATAAAATCCTGCTTATTGAATACGAGCTGACCAGAATCCTTGTGGTAATACCATTTTTCCACATCAATATCGAGATCATCATCATTAATGCCAGTCGGTGAAAATACATAGGAAAACTTGTCAAAAGCCTGCGAAAGACCGATTCTCTGAGCATTTGCATAAGGCATGCAATAATAAAATTTATCACTTACAGGATATATGACAAGAGAATCTGCACATTCCTTAGATATCTCTTTTAAATTGCCATTATAGAAGGCTGAACATATACCGTCCCTTGCTGTAGAAATCCTAAAGAAAGGTATCTTGTCAAGTCCAAGACGCTTGTCAACTACCGGGGGAAAATACTTCTCAGTATTGCTCTGCGCTATTTCAAAGAGCTTTGATGATGTTCCATTAAAATCCAGGGAATGACCAGTGGAGTCTTTCCAGGATTCAACATATTTTTTCGGAACATCGTATACCGTAAAGGACTCAGAAGATTTAATTAGCTCTATCGGGGTAAGAAGAGCCGAAAGATAAAAGGCATATTTCTCCGATGTGAATATTACAGCCTTATCAGAAAGTTCATTCTGCTTTTCAGTGCATGATAATATAAGCTCCTTTTCCGGACATTCTGCCTTTATTTTTTCAATCTTCATACCAAGGTTTTTTTCCCGCTCTATTGCACTGTCATAATCGCTGCACACAAATGACATAAAGCTTGAAAGAAATTTGTCTACTGAAACATTGGAACTTTTATAGCTTTCATAAAGATCGGAAAACTTATAAGAAGGAAGAAGAAATCCGTCCCCGCTTCTATCCTTTCCGTCAGTAAGCATAATGCCTTCATGATTTGTAAGCATGTGCCCTTTTGATTCTTTTCCGCTGTTATAAGCCACAAGCTTGAACTGTCCCTGCCTGTCTTTTGGAACAAGCATATCAAGCTTTGCTATTATATTCTTTTTAAAATCTGAATATTCCATTAAATTATTTTCCATAACGAATCCTTTCAAGAACGATTTGGTAGTAATAAACATAGAACCGCATTTTGAAGTGCGGCCCTACGATTAGTGATATATAAAAATGACATAAGGAGGTTAAATGAAAGTTAATCTCTTTGATTTACATTCTGCGAGTACCTGACATCATAGGCTCAGTCTCTGCCATGGCATCTTCAGCCGGAGCTTCTGCCGTCTTTGAAGCCGTCTTGTTTGCTTCAAGCGCCTGCGCCCATTCTGGAATCTGCGCCTTGCATTCCTTGACAATCATGCCTTCAACGATACGCTTGTAGTTTACTTCAGTAGGCTCCTTCATCTTCGGATCATAGCCCTTGCCATCTTCCCTGAAATGAAAATACTGAACAAAATCGCCACGCTGTGTCTTATAACCTGGATAATTGATAGAAATGAAAGCATGTCCATCCTTGCTGTGCTTGAGGTTTGCTGTAATGTCATTGAAAGCATATCCGTTCAGATGTACGCTTGTAGTAAAGAATTTATCGCCATTTTTAGTATTCACAACATTTGAATTAACAAGCTCTGCCCTTGTGTTACCCATGGTTTCCCTGGCATTCTGTGCATACAGATCATCTGCTTCCATTGCCTTTGCCACAGTAGAATAAACATCATCATGGGCTTCCTTCGTAATAGGGGTTACAAACTCGCTGCTACCGTAAAAATGAAGCTCGCCTGACTCATCAGCAACTGTCCTGTAATTTGCCTGTTTTTCCGGTTCAAGACTTGCATACTTCGCCGGAGTAATTTCAAAATTCCTTGATGGAAATGCAACGAAGAACTTGCTGTTTTCCCCGCCAGTGGTAATCTTTACGCCTTTAACTGTAGCGATATTATTATTGAGACGAATGTCGCCCCTGTACATAATTTTATCACTGTCGTTCTGTGCTTTTGATTTTAATGATACTGCTAACATAATGGTTGTCTCCTTTCTAAGAGAACTAAACTAATAAAATATATCATTATCAGAAAGACTGTCTCTTTCCGCTTGATACCAATGTTTCTTCCGTTTCGCCAATATCAGCTTTCTCGTTTTCCTTGTCCATTTCTAAAAAGGGAAAAAGAGGTTTGTTATAATCAATAACAGTCTGCTTGTCTATCGGATTTGTAATACATCTTGAATCCTTGTCATAAATATAAATATGTTCCGAAAGATCATCGGAAACATCGACATTCTGGACATTGTAATCAATAAATGCACATGTCATGTTATAAAACGAATAGTCAGGAAATGCATTTTTGGGAACAATTATCATTTCATTTACTGAAGCGGGAAGAACCCATAAATCGCATTTATATGCTTTTGCAAAACTGTCTAATACTTCGCCCGCATTCAATATGGCAGAAGCACCTTTAAATGTATCATTCTTTAATACTACGAACTTATATTTTGTATAATCATCTTCCGGTATAGAAACAAGCTCATGTTTGTCATATGTTTCGGGAGATATAAGTACAGCCTGATGCTTTTCATTACTGTATTTAAGAGCATCTTCCAACAGAGTTTCTGATGAAACATTCCATAATTTAAGGTAGTTGGTATATACTGGGAAAATATAGCTTTTACCATCCTTCATAATTTTCGCACAGGCAAAAACCGAAAGGTCATCTAAATCATAATGCGGCTTATCCTCAAGATATTTTTTATTTTTTTCAGCATTGCAAACCTGAAGGAACAGCTTATCCTTTACAATACCATAATCAGTAATATTAATGCCGTCACTATTGAAATTCAGCTTGTTCTGTGGATTGTCAAACAATTCCTTGAATTTATCAGAAAGCTGCTCCATTGAAGAATTAAAAGCCTGACCGCTAGGATACTGTAGCCTGCATAAATTGCAATACGACATATAGAATCCTTTTAAATGAAAAAAAGGAGAATAGACATATTCTTCATCAGACTTCTTGAAACATACGATACTTTTGTCTACAGAACCATTAAACTGTGCATGGTCAATCAGTTTGAAATTGTATTCTTCTGAAGAATCCATATAGTCATTTATTGTTTCAAGCACCTTATTGGAATATTCTTCAAAATTCATCATCTTATCATTATCGTTCATGTTAAATACCCCGATTTTATATATTTCCAGATTTGTCGGTATAAGCCATTTCCTTTTTGTTCTTTATGTTTTCAATTAGCTTCATTACTCTCCGCTTGTCTTTTTCTTTCTGCCTGTTAACGGCAGCATCGGAAGTATTTACCACTAAAATGAATGCATTAATATTGTCCGTCATAGTATCTTTCCTCTCATTTATATTGAAAATATTATTATAAAAATGACACTAAATAAATATCATTTATGGTATTTATTGATACTTGATTATCCAAATATGATATTATTTTGATAATAAATACACAGTCTCCCCACCTTTACCCAAAGCATTGAATATGGTATCGACCGGCCATGTCTGACAATTAATATCTCTTCCACTTGAACGATATGCCTGTGAACCGGAAGAAGATGAAGCAATATAGAACTGTGTATGCGAAGGATTGACACCTCTTAACAGCATTGTATGTCCACTTGCAGTAAAAGGCTGTTTATGTACCCATATTACTACAAGCCCGCCATTTTCAAGACAACTGTATATTGCAGAACGATCAGATGCACTGCAGGCTTTCGCACTTATACCATACCCGTTAGCTATAGCAGGAATTGCACTATGAGATATTCCATAACCATCAACATAATATTGACCGCCATACTTTTGTGTAATTTCCACAGGCGAAGTAAGCTTTCCATTAAATGCGGAAATAGCCATTGCCATAGTACAGAATCCGCATCCAGCCCTTGCAATAGTCTTACCAGGATATTTAGATGTAATGTCAACCTTATAATCACCTTGGTTAATATAAGGAACAGTTAATATACAGCCTTCTCCATTTGAAAAGTATTCCCTTATCGGTATATTAACAATATCCGTAAGGTTGTCATATAAAGAATTATAATCTGTGCTATCAGAATTATTAGTATAAGCAGAATTATTATTAAAATCAGATAAAGCCTGAGTCGAACTTCCTACTGTGGAAAGTATACTGAAAAATATAACAGCTCCTATTATCAAAGACAGAATAAGTGTCACAATAAATGCAATAAGACCGCCTAATGGACCACCTACCAAAGTGGCTATACCAATCACTGCAGAATTAGTCTGCCGCCTGGTATCATTAAGTTTCTTAAAAGTATTCTGAACATACTGCTGTGCATGTTTTTGTGGATCATAATTTACATTTCCGGACGCAGATTCTTCCGCATCTTTACCAAACTTGCTTACTTTCCGTCCAGTCTTTGATATTCCGGCATTAACTATTCCTACCGGATTTCCAGTAATGGAAGTAATCTTATCTAACTTCTCCTTCTTTTCCAGAAAAGAATCAATCTGTTTTTTTCTCTTGGGATTATTTGAAACTCCGGTATGAGAATTTGATGCATTATTATTTGATTTAGAAGAACCGCCCGCATCATTACCTCTGCCAGCTGAAGCACTACTGCCACCACCCTGAGTAGATGTATCAGAAGAAGCTCCGCCACCGGTTCCGGCAGATATTCCTAAAGATATGACAGTCTTTGCATCTTCAGCAATCTGTTTTGATACACGCTGAAGCTCGGCATTCAGCTCATCAATCTGTTCCTGCACATAAGCATTTTCCTTATTTTCTCCATTTTCAAGCTTGTCGATCTCATGCTGTAATCTTTCCTGTTTCTTCTTTAAGAAATTAATTTCTCGATTAACGCTTTCCGCTCTTTTTGACAGCATATTTGAATATGCGGATATTTTCCCCTTATTTGTATTTTCTGACAGATTATTAGAAGAATGATGTCTGTACTGCTTATTCTGATAATATTCTATACTGCTGTTCTGTCTGTGCCTTGAATTTAAGGCTAGATTGCCGTCATAATCATATAATTGTGTACTTCCTCTCCTAGTCATAAATCCCACCCCTTAATAAGATGACACAAGCTGTTTTTTCTTTGCAGCAAGTTCCTGTGCATTGGTATTAAATACATCATAAATAGGATTGTCCTTGCTAATTACGTTATTGAACCTGATTACAGAATCACCGAATTTTATCAGACCAGTTCCAGGAGATGCAATTTTGACATAATTAAGCTGTGCAGGACTTATGCCTTTAAATATGGTCTTTAATGCTTCGACATCAGGTTCTGACTGCTTTAAGAACATTGTGTATTCTGAATTTGATATAAGCGTGGACACTCTCGGTGTTTCAAGAATTTCAACAACGTTCTGTGTTATACCTGTACAGAGTCCGCCAAGCTTTCTGACTTTCTTCCATAAGGAAATGAGATATTCTGTTGAATACTGATTGCGGAGTACAGTATGTATCTCATCAATATAAAGCCATGTATTTCTTCCAAGACCGGCATTCCGGATAATACGTGTACGGACAAATTCAAGCATGGTCATCATAGCAACATTTTGTAAATCGTCACCTAGATCACGAAGCCCGAATACAAGCACCCTGTTATTAAGATTGACATTAGACTGATGGTTAAAAATATTGAGTCCACCGTCAGTAAACAGCTCCATGGCAACAGCTATCTGACTTGCTTCCCTTTCCTTCTGCTGTCTAACAATTCGTAGAAAATCTGAAAATATCGGCTGTCGCCTTTCATTAACAGGAAGCACGGCTATTTCATGATAAAGTTCACGGACACATCTGTCTACGATTGTCTTATGTGAATATAACATTGCACCGTCCATTGCAAGGTCTATAAATCCACGCATGTAATCGCATTTATCATGAATCTGTCCGTCCTCGTCATTTACAGAAAGCGTCTGAAGATTTACTTCCATAGGATTCATATACTGGGTGGTAAATGATGTAAGGTTTATCTTCTGTCCGCCAAGAACATCCGCTACATTAAAATATTCAAGTGTAGGATCAATAAAAATAATATCATCATCAGTCTTTGCAAATACAGAAAGTGCTTCAAGCTTGCAGCCTGTAAATGATTTTCCACCTCCAGGTATTCCGAAAACAAAGCCATTACCATTGGTATTATTCATTCTGTTCCATAAAATAGGCTCATGTGTAACATCATTTATTCCATAATAAAAAGGATTTCTATTTGTCTGGCATTCAACAGCATTAAAAGGTATAAATGCTTCAAGAGAAGATGTAAAAAGAGTCCTGAGTTTAGATACTTGCCTGACGCCATAAGGAAGCGCAGTATTAAGCCCCTCCCTCTGTCGCAGACTGTATGGCTTAAGCAATCCTTCTGTTCCAGTTCCGTCACATATTGAACGAAGGCTCATTTCAGCCCTCTGAAGCTCTTTATCGTTATCAGCAATCAATACTATGGTAAAACCAAACCAGAATACTTTGGCATCAGAACCATGAAGTTCTGAAAGCATAGCTTCTACTTCTCTTTTTTCAGTCCTTGTCTTAAAGGAAATATCAGAACTGAAATTACCATCACGATTTCTTCTCTGCTGCTGTTTTTCAATATCATGCTCTATTCCTATCTGTTTGCTTTCTAATGTCTTGATAGCAACATCCTGCGGAATCATCAGATAATTCATAGTAAAGAAAGATACGCATGAAAGATTGCTGACTTGTGAAAAGAAATTTGCCACAAGGCTTACAGGATATTTTGAAGGTTCAAGACATAATACCCTTCCTATTTTTCCATTCATATGGAAGGTATCACGCTCAAAACTGATAGAATCCGGAGCAATATACTGTTTGAAATCACGCCCTTGGGCAGCATAATCATTTATATCGAAATTAAAACATTCCTCACTGCCGACATGATAAAAATCATATAGAAGCTCAAGCCTTTCATTAGTATCAAGAATAGTAAGGTTGCTTTTGAAAGAAAGAAATACATTGGAAAGTGCAGAATATATCTCATACAGATACTGTTTTGCTTCATCATAATCGCTTCTGTCACAAGCAAGAGTCAAGATTTTAACCTGTTCAATAGATTTTTTGCCATTTACAATCTTATCACGAATGATGTTATTATATGAATCACAGAGCCAGTCATATTCATCACCCTTTTTCTTATAAAACAGTCTGTCCCTTACAACTTCCATATTTCTGTTTTTATTAAACGTTGATATGAAAACTTCACAAGTAAAGGAATTGACAGCTTTCTGCCATTCATCAAGGAACAAATCCTGTTCATCTTCAGTCATTGGCGTGAAATTCACATCTTTTATACGACAGCTTATAGACCATCTATTATCTGATAATTTGAATATTCCACCAGAATCAACACCTTTTATCTCAATAATATCTTCAGTAGATGAAGGCGTGTTAATTAATGTCTTTTCAGGAATCTTTATATCAAGAAACAACTGCCTTTTAGACTTTATCATAATTGTAACCTCCGATCAGAAACCAAATAATTTTCTGATTTCACTGTCAGTTTCATCAACCTGTGTATCAGATACAGTACCGAATATACTTGCAAGAAGTGAAGTCTTTATATTTATGACCGGACAAAAATCAAAAGAAAATCCATTAAGCTCAAACAATGGATTCTTATAAATCCCAAATACCTTCTGTACATCAAAGCCCTTGTTAAGAAGCTCATTTCTTATTGAATTAATATTTTCTTTTAATGAAGCAACAGATACCCCGCTTATTACTAATGAAATTCCAAGCCCTGAAAAATAACAGTCAGCATCTTCAACATCGTTATCTTTCATAAAGAACACTTTTGCAGACTGCATATCCTTTCTTTCTATCTTTCCCTGCCAAGAATTGAATTCTACAAACATATTGTCACAGTTATTCTGCACATCAGAAGTCTCAAAAGGACATATCAAAAAAGAAGCATCGCATACATCATGAAAATCATAAATAAAATCAAATACATTAAAAGAATCATAAAAAGGAAGCCTGGAAATTTTTAAGACACTATAATATCTGTCATTGACCTTGAAAAAATCATCAGAAACTTCCGCCTGATCATTATAAAACCGAACAAGCCTACATGGATTGTCACGAAGCGAGCCTAATCCGTCAACATTAATGAATTTTGAAAAACATTCAGAAATAAAGGTAAATCTGTCAGCAAGGTTCAATAAAACGGCATTTCCGCCAAAAGAATTTATAACCCTGATATATTCGTTATATGTAGAAACAAATTCGTTATTTATAAATTCATACAGATTAGAAAAATAAGTAAAAAAAGTAAAATAAAAGCTTCCCTGATGTTTTTTTAATGTAAAATAAGCATTGTCTTTCCTAAGCCCATATACTGCTTGTCCAAGATTCTGAAAAACATCTGATTTTATACAGAAAGATAAGAATTTGTTATGAGGAGGAGCTGAAAAAAGCCCTTCATCAGTAACAAATTCACAATCTGTAGCAAATTTGAAATCCATAGGGCTTTTAAGTACCGGAATCTTGTCTATCTTCTGTTTCTTAAATACAGGTTCCTTTATCTTTTTCTCATTCTTTTTTTCCTTATTTGAAATATTTTTCATTTACGTTCCTTTGTCTTAGCATTACTATTTCTTCTATCTTTTGCAGTTTTCTTTTCATCAGCTTCTGCTTTGAGCAAATCAATTTCCTTTAATTCAACAGCATTTAACACAGAAGATTTATTCTGAATATAACCCCTTTTATGATGTAGTCTGTAATCAAGCTGTTCCTTAAAAGTCATGCCGTCCTTTGTGCCGAAAGAAACAAGGATAATAGGCGAAAGTATAGGTATTATTATTAGTGCAATAAGGTTCATATTGACGTGAAACTTATAATACATAAGGAATCCCAACCCTCCGCCTATGCCGACACAAGCAACAAGTGCAAGGGACTTTTTTCCATTAAATCCGGCAATGACAGCTTCTTCATATTTTTCAATATCCCTATTAATATCAATGCTCAGCATTTATTACATTCCTTTCAAGTGAGATAAGCCTGCCTTTTAAATAATCATTTACTGGACATTCCGGAACAAAACTTATATATCCTTCATAATTGCCATTATGTGTAAAAATGTAATCATATCCGTTAATATCTACAGAAAACGAATTTACCAACAGATAGGTATTTATATCATAAGAATAGTCATCATTAACTGAAATCTTCTGAAAGAGTGTTCCATATACATCAAGAATATTGTCTTTTTTTATCTTCTTAATACATTCAATGGCAAGGTTGTCAAAAAATACACATGGAAGGCATAAATCAGAATCAAGAAGCATAAGATTGGCGAATGGCATTTTATTACCATCTATTTTTCTTATAAGCTCTGCTACCGGAAAATCATCAGCTATTCCACGAATATGTATATCCTGCATAAGAAATATTACCTTTCAGATACCGAGAGCCTGCTTAGTTATATTCGATGAACCCTTTATTACGCCAATTAACACGAAAAAGAAACATATCTGTGTAAGAACTTTACCAACATCACTATCAATAAAGCCTTCAAATATGTCAATAGTAGAAAATACTACGGCAAAAATCCTCAAAGCGATAAGCATGGTAATGGCATCGAGTATTACTGATAATGCATATTTCCAAAACTGAATAGCAGTCTGACGCATGGCATTAGTTCCTGCAAGAGTAGAATTTGCAATAGTTCCATATGGTAAAAGTATAAGAATCTTAAAAAATCTAAAGAAAGCTTCAAATACTAATATACAGCCAGATATAAAAGATACGAAAAAATATATAACAGCAATTACTAGATAAATAATAGCTTTACCGCTAATAGAAGCACTTGCAGCACTAGTAAAGTCCATACTAGTATCAGGAGATACAGTAAATTGATTATCAGGAGATAACTGACCAACCAAATTCGAATAAACATCAGACATATCTCCAGAAATTACACTCGCATTTCCATTAATATAGGGAAGCATGTCATCAACTATAGTAAAAAATCCGGAAATAATCATAAAACAATTTACGACTAAAAATTCTGAAAGTGCAAATCTAATAATTAAACGTATTACTGACTCAAGTCTGATTTCTTTATTATTGTCAATAGCTTCATCGCAAAGACCGATTAAAAAAAATACTACGAGAAGTACGGTTGCAATAACTTGAAAAGCTGCAGATAAATTTTTAGAAATAGCATATCCTTTGCCATCAGCCCAAGAATCAGGATGCATAGTAAGTAAATTGACAGCATAAGAACAACAAGCATTAAATGCGTTAGCACCATATTGCAAACATAAATTAGTTACATACTGTAAAATTAATGCACGAAGCAAAGCCCTAGGATTAACTATACCCGTAACAATTCCGATAACAATGTCTGATACTGAAGGAAATGATGGCCAGCTTACAGAACTAGAAGAAGTATCGCTGCTGTCAGTATAAGGTGAAGATGTACCATCAGAAGAATTATAACCAGGATTGGCATTATCAGAAGGTGTAACGCCTTGATAATAATTCTTTTCAATAATATTTGCAGTCTGGTATTTATAAAGATTGTTTATTAATAAACTTGAACATAATAATAATAATAAAAATATGGCTGTAAATCCGATTTTTTTGTTATTAGATAATGCATGAAATTTTATTAAATACTTATTATTAAGATTTTCAATATGATAAAAAAATGAATCAAATGCAATATTTAATCGTTTAATAATTTTTTGATTTACAGTCTTGAACATAAATGACTCCCAGACATAAATATGATTATGTAAACATGCCTACGATTACAGAACCGGCAGCCATAAGACCGCCTGCAACCATTCCCCTTATACCGGAAGAGATAGATGAAGAATCCCTATCCTGAATACCTGCGGCAAAATCCATAAGATTTTTAACAACGATAATGGCACCAATTACGGCAACAATAGTGATAAGCACGTTCTTAATATCTGTAAGTCCCTGTACGGCCTTTGAACTATCAAGGCTTCCAGTACCATATAGATAAATGCCAAAAAGATAGAACTGCTTTAAATTTGTTAAAAACATGGACATAATTTTTTACCTCCTAAATAAAGAAAATAAATAACAAATATTATGTAAAAGATATAAAAATCATAAGCCTAATTCAACATCATAAATGATATTTTTAATTTAAATATTTTCATAAATGAAATAATCAGATTGAATTATAAATCATCAGTATAGAATCCATATCCATGTCAGGATCAATGCTTTCAAGAAAAATATTAAGTTTATCTTTAGTCGTATTACGCTGTATAACAAAATTCATAAGGCTTTCTGCTTTTTCATTTGTAAAACCTTCACTGATTAATACTGAACGAAATGCAGCATATACTGTCTGCATCATATTAAGCTTATCATTCTGTGTACGAATAGATTTTTCATTACTATTAAATCCAGGTCCTATTGGAGATTTAACCGGTCTATTATCATGTATTTCAACTTCGTTCTTCTTTACTGTATTGTTATCTTCATAATTGCCATTAACTAAATCTTTGTCAGCATTATTTTCATTATCATCACCGATAAACAGCTTTCTTTCATCATCAAGCCGTTTATTATTTGCCATTAGCTCTTTCTCTGATAAATTTTCCGTCTGTTCATCAGAAATAAGCTTGTGATAATATCTGTCGAATTGTGAAAGAGAAAGCTCGATAACATTCCTCTCCGGTTCAGGCGGAACTATCCCGCCAATGGCTTCTTGGACTTTCTTTTCTTCAAAATACTGTTTTCTCTTAAATTTATCTTCTTCAAGGAGGTATCGGTAATCATTAGGAAGATAAAAATTAGACATTTCATCACCTTTGCCTTTCTTTCTGGCACGCTCGATACGTGCATCAAAAAGCGGTTTTTTTGCAGAATTTACCATCATATTCCAGAGAGGGTGATGTAACGTATCAATCTTGTCATCAAGAATCGGATAATAACCTCTTAAGAATACAACGCATTTTTTGCCATCCATACGCCTGAGTTCAGAAGGAAACATAAGCTCCCTTCCAATTACATCTTCATTCTGACTGGAAGAACCTTGCTTTCCAAATGTCGTACCGCTTGTTTTCTTATCATAAGTATGTTTGCCCATTAATTCAGAAAGCTCTTTCTGTGTAGAAGGTCCATTACCGCCAAGATATACCCAGGTATCGCAGTTGGCTTCAAGTGATTCGTGTTCGCCTTCCTTATACATTTTCTTAATTTGTGATATATCCTGAATAATAATTATTGAGGATATTTCCCTTGAACGCATAGTGGAAAGAAGCGAAAGAAAATCGTCTGGCAAGGCAACGTTGGCAAACTCATCAAGTAAAAATGTTACATGAACAGGAAGCCTTCCGCCATGAACGAAGTCAGCTTCATAATAAAGTTTCTGAAACGCCTGCGTATACAGAAGCCCGACTACGAAATTATAAGTCTTGTCATTATCAGGAATAATACAGTATACTACTGTCTTTTTTACTCCCATTGATTCGATATTTATTTCATCTTCATCAAAAAGCGTAAGTATGGCTTCAGACTCTACAGGTGCAAGCCTTGAATTTGCAGAAATGATAATGGAACGTACAGTATCGGCAGCACCTCTCATTACTTTGTTATAATTAACCACGGCCTTATGTAATGGATTTTTCTGTTCAAGATGGTCAAATATCTGATCAAGAGTGGATTTTTCCTTCTGCCCCCTGGCATTTGTCTTAAAATCGGCAAACCGCAAAAGAGTCATTACGGCACGGACATTCTTTACCTTCTGAGTATTAGGATCATCAATGAGCCTTAAAATCTCGTCAACATCATCTTCATTAGTGCCAGGCTTCTTACAGTTTGAAATACCTACAGGGACTCCTTCCATCCATACATAAAAGAAAAGAGCCTGTAAAAGCAAAGCTTCTGCCTTTTCCCAGAAAGGATCAGATGATTGTGAATTAGCGGGCGTAGTATTGGAAATAAGGTTAGTAATAAGCTTTAATACATCTGTTTCAGATGAAATATATACGAAAGGATTATAACCGGAAGATTTGAACATCTCAGTCTCATTCAAGAGATTAATTACTTTTACATCATATCCATTCATTCGAAGAAAATTAGAAGTGTCCCTGAAAATCTCTCCTTTAGGATCTGTAATAAAAAAAGAAGAGCCTTGCTGTAAAATGATAGGCTTTACAAATCTGAATGTCTTGCCCGCACCAGAACCGCCGATTACAAGGATATTATTATTTCTGTCAGTATGCCTTGTATTCATGGACATCCTAAGATTTTTTGAAATAATTCTGTCCCTCGTATTAATAGTCTGCTCGGTTACAAAACAGTCATTTATAGCATCTTGAAAAAAATTCTTTTTATTTTTAGAAAAAATATTTTTTTTCATAATTTTACGCACGCTTTCTTAATATAGAAAGAATAACCGAAATGATAATTGAACCAATTAATAATAATAGAAATAACACTATCATCCTAATAATATTAATTGTATGCCCAATAGATACATTGAAAAGCAAATAGATGATACATAGTATGATATAGTAAAATAATAATGCCTTTATCAGGCTTGATGATTTTCCGGAAAATTCCGTATTATACCATCTCTTAAAAACTAATGTATATGAAATAATGGCAGATACAATGAAAGCCCAGCAAAGCAAATGTAATAAAAACATACCAGCCTGCTGTTTATTATGCAAGCTTGTAATAAACGTCAGCATTACAGATATTAAGGAAAATACTACAAATGGCCAGATAAACAGATGCCAAAATGAATATGACTTTGTTCTGTTTATAATAAATGTAATATTCTTTGGATCGTCCGGATCATTATTCGGATCTTCAAGCTTTCTTGAAAGCTCTCTTGGATCCATAAAATGCTCGGAACCCATTTCTTCTCCAGGAATATAATCCCTTCCATTAAGAGTATAAAGGACATATCCAACAAGGAAAAGTGCAACAAATAAAAGCACACCTCTTACAGTATATTCATTTCTGTAATCTGCAAATGGCTTTTTAAATACATCGTTAAGATTGCTTAAAAAGGCAAGTGTATCATGCTCATTAGTCCAGGCACCGGCAAATAAATAACCAATATATCCGAACAGCACAATTCCGGTAATTATGGTAAAAGCATCCGGTTTTCTTTTCTTATGTGTCCTTCCAAACATATGATATACTCCAATGTTATCTCTTATAGGAATTCAAAAAATTATTAGCTAAATTATCATTGAAAATCTTTTCAAATTGTTCTGAATTATAAGATTTCTGATTCTTTTCCATATCAGCATTTTTATAATCTTCAGCAGAAAGATTTTCATTAGAATTATTAGCCTTATCTTGATAGAAACCAGTAATATCTTTAAGATAATACATAATGTCGTGATAATTATTGTTATAATAAAATTCTTTAATATGCTCTTTCATGCTCTTTTCATCTTCCTTAAAATAAGAACGAAGCATTTTATCATGCATATTTTTAAATTCAGAAAATGAAAATACTTTCGAAGAAGGATCATGGGTTGCCGGCTTAGTTATAGGAAATTCATGTACCTCTTCCGGCTTATTAATATTGCAGACTTTGATTTTCTCATTCTTATTAAAAATAATCGTATTCATAAAATCCTTATAAACACCCTGCTCTTTAGAAACAAAAGGATTAGATGTAGAAGCCCTCATGGAAACAATATCGTCTTTAGGAATCCATGCACCTATAGGTGAAACTGAGGATAGCTGAACCAATACATAATCATCTGTCTGCATACGGATATGTGATTTAATATCAGAAGGTGACAGCTTTGATGTATCAGTACCATGCTTTTTAAGAAAATCCATCTTGTATTCATCTTCCGCAAACTGCATAACGTAACGAGAATCGGCATTTGAATCGCCAATATTAAGCTTTGTCTTGGCAGCAAGGGCATCTATCTCCTCGTTACGAATCATAAAATTTCCCTTTTCATCCTTTTTCAGTTCATAACTTGATATATCCTTCAGCCAGTCGCTTCCAAATTGCTTAGCCATACGTGATGAAAATTCATCTTTAGAAAGAGGAGCAAATTCCTTATTAAGATATTCATTGAAATCAAGATTGCGGTTATCATTCATAAATGCGTCTGCAGCTTCAGATTTATTACTAAATTTTCCTGATTTAACAGCTTCATTTATAAAACGTTTCTGCAGATCATCCATGCATTGCTGTACAATTGCAAGGTCTTTTGCACCTACAAAAAAATTTACAGTATTATCATCTACAAGCGATGGAGCTTCACTAAACAATACGCCATTTTCTGTAAAATTTTTCGAAAGAAGTTCATACTGGTCTTTTTTCATAGAAAAAACCTTTACATTACCGCCACATGATTCAGATAATTCTTCAAGAGAAGTAAGTCCTTTAGTCTGATGATATTTAGGCAGATTAGCAAGATACGGATTTTGTATGACAAAATCCATCTTGTTAGGGGGCACCCCTAATACCCCATTTCTGTCAAAATTTTTGCAATATTTTGACAATCTCACATTTTTTTCAAAAATATGATAATATACGTTTTATATTATTTTGAAAATAATTGATGGAGATATAATTGGTATGAATATTCGTGAAAAAATAAAACAGCAGAAGGAATTTAGAAAAATTTCATATTATGAATTGGCAAAATTGAGCGATATGCCATACAATTCTCTAATGAGATATTTAAGAAGCGATGAATATTTTGATAAGATACAGTTTTCAACATTGAAACACTTAGCAAAAGCATTAAATGTTCCTATGTCATTTTTTTTTGATGATAAGAATGATTATATTTCAAATGCCAGCCTTTCAGATACAGAAGTAAAAATTATTACAAAATATAGAGATCTTGATGAATCTGCAAAGCTAGTTATTAGAAAAGCTTTAGGAATTAGATAATTAAATTGCAATATTTTTAACATTGCAAAATGCCCTTCAGTTATTGATTTTACTGCATTTCTTACTTTGTGCAATTATTGCACAAATTGCAATGTTGCAGATTTTACAATTGAAATCTTTCTAATACATGGTAGACTAAGTATGTGCTACTGAATTAACGGTAGGCGGTTAGCCCTCTCTGTCAGAGGGCAGTATCCCTCCTTGTTACCTATTGGCTTGTAATCTTTAGAAGGAGGGCTTGACCATGAATATACTTGATTTGATGAACTTCATAGCTTTTACTATGACTGTATTCTCGTTAGGTTGTACTCTAGGAAGAGATATAACAAATATATTAAAATAACCGCCCCTGTCTGCAAAACAAAGCGGTTATTTTAAAGTAACTAATAATTTTGTTTTAAGGGCTGACCGCTTATCTCGGTAGCACCTCTTTTATGTCTATAATTATATCATCTATTTCAGAATCTTCAAGTAATTTCTATTTTTGCAATATTTTCAATGTTGCAAAATGCCCTTCAGCCCTTGATTCTACTAGTTTTCTCAATTTGTGCAATAATTGCACAAATTGCAATTTGTCTATTTTTTTATAAAGACCTCATGTAAGGCTCATTGATATACCATATTCTCACTATCTCATCATCATTATTGTCAAAAAATGAATAATAAGAATTTTCCACAGCAAAGACTGAATGTCCTAGGACAGTGATACATGCAATCGGAACGATAAGCCCATTCTTGCTATGCAGCTCTTTAGTATATTTTGGAAAGTCCTTCAGCTTAATTCTTTCGCCTTGTTTGAAGTAAACGCTCTTTCTCACACATACTTTGCCCCAGGAAGCACGTAAGAGCTTGTTAAAGCCATATAAAGTAAGGTAGCCATCATCTTTATAGGTAATGTCATTTTCTTTGATTACAGCCTTGTAATCCTTTGTCAAGCCATAATAATCAGCCATACAATTTAATGCAACCAATGAGCATGGCATTCCTGAATATTTTTCACTCGGTACTATCTGATGCAATGTTTGTATCCTCCTTTTCGTTATCTTCTCGTTCTTCAAAATCTTTACAAAACCAATTTTAATAGAATAACTTGCCTAGTTCCGCATTAAACTATTAGATAACGAGTTTTAAAAGGTAAAATCTTTTTAACTCCTCTAGCTGCAAGAGTAGTTTTAATCCAAAATGAAGCATCTTTATCATCTGCAACATAGGAATTACCTGCAAAATGAGCTGTAAGGCTAGAATAAGCATATGAAATTTGATTATAATCATAAATAGTTTTAATAGGGAACATGTCCCAGATATAAAAATCTTTATATGTCAAATATGTGATACCATTTTTCTTAATAATAGAGATTCCATCTATAATGAATGTAAATCCAGCATTAATAACATCTAAATACTGATATTTCCCTTTATGAATTATTTCCGAATAAAAATGCTTATTATATATATCACTTAAACTCTTATGATTTTTAATAGCTTAATTTTTCTCTGCTCATCTGTTTCTAAAACATCATAATATCCTTCCAAATTTAATATTGAAAGGTCATACATCCTTTGTCCAATTGACTAAAAATTTTTCTGCCTTATCTGTAATTTCTGAACGTTTAACAAATAGATTTGTATCATTTTTATAAGTATCCATAATTAACTCCAATCTAAAAATCACCCAATAGCTAAAAGCTTATTCTGAAGCATATCAAAATCATAATCTCTTTCTGTAAAATTATGTGCTTTTGCACAGCGTGGAGGTATCTTTCTCTTATTTGTAACATCAATATCGACAGAAGGAATCCACTCATTTGCATTCCAACTCATAATAAGCCGTTGCCAATTATGGATTGGTATTCCACCAGTAGTCCACTGCCTATCTGAATAATACTCATAAAATTTTTCAGGATTGATAATCAGATTTTGTGACTTACAATAATCCTGGACTTCCTGCAAAGTAGGTACACCGATAGCCACATTTAGATTGACATTGACATTTGTATTCAGAGATTTACTAGATATATTTGACTGACAGTCAGTCAGATAATTTAAATTATTATATATATTATTGTCAGTCTGACTAATAAGGGAATCAGAACAAGATACAGAATTATCGGTGCTAAAGTCTGTATCTACAGCCTGAATGTCGGTAAAATCGGCATTTACAGTCACTATTTCAACATCTTCTGCTTGAACAGAATCCATGCTGCTATCTTCTGCATTTACAGAATTTTGCAGATTATTTTCTGCATGTGCAGAATTTTTTTTGCTAATCTCTGTACATGCAGATTTTTTTCTGCTAATTCTTGCATGTGCAGAATCCAATTTGCTTTCTTTTGCATTTGCAGAATCATCTTTTGTAATTGCAAAATCTTCTTTTGCTATTTCAAAAACCGAATCTGAAGAATCAAAATCGAAAGAATCATCTTCAGAAATGTCAGAATCATTCTGTCCTTCATCAGAATCACTGTCGCCTGTTGATTTATTACTTCTGACCTTTGCAGAAGCTCTTGCAGCCTTCTTTTTATTTGATGTAGTCTTTTCCTCATGCTCGAAATCATTCTCCATACGAGACTTGATAAGCTTCCAGCTGAAGCTCACGGCAACATCTGAAATTTTTTCGTCAGAGTCGCTTCCAAGGGCATATTCCGTCATTCTGCGACACAATATCCCAAGCTCTTCATCGGTCATAGAGGAAATACAGTCATTCCATTCCTTTGCATGGAATGTAAAATCATTTCTTTTCACCATAAGAAACCACGTCCTTTCAATTAATTATTAATGATTACCACTAAATCTTTCTGCCTTTTAGATTCTGCTGATTGACTGTAAGAAGCTCCTCATTCCAATCCTTGCCGGAAGGGACATCTGAAACGCACTCATATCCTTCAGCAGAAAATTTCTGAGACAGTTTTTCACATGCATCCTGTCCTGGTTCGTCAGAATCAAGACAAAAGCATATCTTCTTTATATCTTTATTTATTTCAAGGAAATGCTGAAGGGCTGCGTCTGCAACTCCGTCAAGAGACAGATACGAAGCTTCCGTCTTGCCCCATAGGTCAATATAGCTCATCATGTCTATCGGTGCTTCAAAGACGAATACTGTCGTTCCGCTACCCTTCAGACACACTCCATATTCTTTCATACTTCCAGGAACATCACGCTTGTACTTCTTGCCGTCAGCATCGTATGTGCCACGCTTGAAAGCAAATTTAGGCTCGTTATTGTCGTCATAGCCTACGAATACCATATTGTGATGTTCCTTGTCCTCATAGAGAATCTTCTCATGAATAAACAAGTCAATAGTATCTCTGGAAAGCCCACGATTTTTTGTAAGATATGCGTATGTATGCCGGTAATCTGAATTTTTTTCAGGAAGAATGAAATCCACCGGTTCCTTCTTTTTGTACTCTTCCTTATATGAAGAATATTTCTGCTGTAAATCGAGATATGACGAGCTTCCATTAAGCCCATTGATATAATCTACGGCATCATTAAAAGAACGATCAGTGAAATTCATTACGAAATCAATCGTAGAACCGCCAGTATGGTCAGAAAATCTTGTGTATGTCTTGTCGTTATATATCCTTACCGAATCATGTTCCTTCAAGGTCATAAGCCCATTGGCAACCCTTTCCGGAGTGAATCCCAGGCTTTCTGCAACGAAGCATAAGGAAGTATTCACGGCATTATCCCTTTTTTCCTGATAATTATCCATTTTCATACCTCTTTATTATATGGTTCCGATAATGACTTCCAAGCCATGCCCACTTCTATGTCTCCGCAGTAATCAAGGCTGCATTCGTAATCATCATCTATTTCAGCCATAATGTATACTTTCATTACCAATCCTTTCATTAAGAAAACGGAAGATCATCGGGTGTTTCGGAATCAGAATGATAAAATCCATCTGCATCAATCTCAGGCTCTCCGTTAAGTTCAGGATGTTCCTTCCTGTAATTTGCTTCTGCCGTCTTGCTCTCAACAAACTCTATCTCGTCAGCAATTACTTCATAATCTATCGAACCGTCTTTGTCTTTGCCCTTGTCATATTTTTCCTGCATTGAACCGCTGATACAGACTTTCTTGCCAATGGACAGATACTTATCCGCAAATTCGGCTGTCTTACCAAGACATTTGATACTGAACCTGTCACTATGATGCTGTCCGCCATTATCGTCATATTCCGTAAATACCTTGAATTCTACTATACTGAATCCGTTATTTGTCTGACGGAGCTTTGGCGATTCTGAAAGCCTTCCCATTATTGAAATGGTATTTCCCTTGTTTATCCCCATAACTGTCTTTTTCCTTTATATGTTTCCATCAATGATATTAAATATGCTCTGCAGCCTTGAAAAAGTCTCCTTATCCTCAATCAGCAGATTCTTAATCTCCATTATCGGTGAAGAAACGTAGGAAAAACCTGTACCGGCTACTTTTTCGTTATACTTGTCGCACCATTCAATTGCTTCGTCTATGTCCATCATTTTATGCCCCTCATTCTTTCTGAAATGCTCTGTATTGGCAGAAAGACTTTTGACAGTCAATCTGCCGGAAGGGCTAATATACTAGCCTTAAAAGGCTTTTCTTGAGATTATAAAAGGGAGCAAATATCTCAAGAATCAGCAGAAAGACTTTTGAAGGCCTGTCTGCTTAAGAAAAAAAATGAAAGGATTATTTATCAGCCACTGTCCCGTAATATGTGGCTTATTAGCAGAAAAGCTTGTGGCAGCATATCTGCTAATTCCATATTTTTTCATGCCATACCTTATGGCTAATGGCAGAAAGCTTTTGATGGCTGTTCTGCCTTCACGAAACAAATGGAAAGAAGGTTAATGGCTAAAGCCCCACGCCATATAGGGCTAATGGCAGAACGGCTTTTTGAGGTCATTCTGCCAGTGCAAGGTGCATTTAATGAGTAACATGAACCATACTTGGTACTAATATGGTTCAATGGCAGAAAGGCTTTTGACAGCCTTCCTGCCACAAAAAAGCCAGGGAGTCAATCAGGAGGCTTTCTCAAGAAGATACCTGCCTTCATGCCAGCCCTTGAGAAGCTGTGTCACAACATCTTCTATGTATTCTTCAGTATCTGTCGGTGCAAAATATTCTGAAAGCTGACTGTCATTAAACGAGACATGCTTCTTCTTAACCGTATCAGTATTTACGATTTTGTTTATTTCATGGTAAAGGTCGCATTCCCTGTCATTTGTCCTGGCTTCCAGTACCCTTTTAAGCTGATTTGCATCAGGAAGCTTCTGTGTTTCTTCATAAAACTGATAAATCGACTTCTGATCTTCTTCATCGAAATTTCCGGCTATAAAGAATCCGTTTAACAACTTCAGCTTTCCCGAATCGACAAGGCTCATAAGCTCCGGAATGAGTTTTGACAGCGATATATAGTTATATATTGTCCTTTCCGAAAGACCGAAAGAATTTGAAAGATTGTTCTTCGTATAAAGGCCTTCCTTATCGCCATGTCTTTTACGGTAATTCTTTAGTGCTTCATTCTTTATTCTGAGCGCATTTGAAATCTCTGAAGGAGACAGCTTCGTCCTATGCTGATTGCAGTCAACCATCATGATGTCTGCCGTATCATCATCGACATCTACTATCTCACACGGAACAGTTGACATTGAAAGTTCTCTGCAAGCTTCAAGCCTTCTGTGTCCTGAAATGACTTCATACTTGCCCTCGATGTTTTTTCGGACTATCAGCCTTTCCTTGACGCCTATTTCTGAAATGGACATCTTCAGCGATTCAAAATTATCATCATCTTCCACTTTGAAAGGATGATCTTTGAAAGGCACAAGGCTGTCCACATCTATTTCCCTGTAATTTTCCTCATTCTTGCCGGAAGTTCCGTTCATCATTCCGATATTGGAAAACATCGAAGTGCTTCCCATAAGGTTTTTATTCTCTCCAAGCATTGTTATGCCCCCTTCTTAATTACTTCTTCAGCAAGATGCTCATAATCTATTGCCGCCTTGCTGTTCTTATCAAACGCATAAACCGACTGCATATTTGTCTGCGCCTTCTTGCAGGCTTCCGTTTCAGTTATCTTTGTCTCAAATACAGGAACGCTGTTTTCAACAAGGAACTTCTCGGCATTACCGCCATATTCCTTTGCAAGAATCGTACGGCTGTTATACTTAGTAAAAAGAATGCCCAGGATTTCAAGATTTGGATTGCTTGAATTCTGCACCTTGAATATCGTGTCAAAAAGCTTGTTAATTCCATCAAATCCATACTTGTCGCATGTAACCGGAATAATTACCTTGTCAGCATAATTCAGTACGGAATAAAGCATGGTATCAACGCTTGGAGAAGTGTCGATTATGACATAATCATAATCTTTCTCTATGTCCCCCATCTTTTCCTTGAAAAGATTAAATCTTGTAATGTCCTGTGGAAATTTAAGCTCGGCCTGAACAAGGCCGTCATCTGAAGCGATGATGTCGCAGATATAGGTATGCTGAACGCAGTCCCTGACATCTACTCTGACGCTTTCTGAAAATAGAAGATCGAAAAGCGTAGCATGATTTTCTACCTTTGCTCCGAATGTATCAGTGCTGTTGCACTGGGAATCGGTATCTATCAGAAGCACCTTCTTCCCTTCCCTTGCAAGGCTGTCGCAAAGGTTTACGGCAGTAGTGGTCTTTCCCACACCGCCCTTTTGATTGGTAATTGCAATCTTCATAAGAAATCAGTCCTTTCATCTAATAAAATCTTCAACATATATCCTCAATAGCCTTTAATGGCTACTCAGTTCAAATCGGTACAGTAACCGCAATGAGGACATGACATCCTGTATGGAGTCCTCTTGAAAGAGCCGTCCTTTGTATAAAGCTTCTGATAATACATCTTCATATCTGTCTTTCCGCAGCAAGGACATTTCCCGATTGTTATCTGTATCTTGTTGGTTTCCTTAATAACATTCATAGAGCTTATCCTACTTTCTCATTCGTAAATTCATGCTCATTCATAAGGTCTGAATAAGAACAGTTGAAATAATTCATAAGGTTTTCCATCACATATACAGGCATATAACCAGGATGCCTTCTGTACTTCACAAATGTCGGGTATGATAAGCAGATATTCTTTGCAAGCTGCTTCTGCCCGATATGACGCTTGGTACAGAGGAAAACAATATTTTCCTGAAAATGATTTGGCACAGTCTCCGCTAAGTACAGCATAGTCATTCTTTCCTTTCTTTCTTATTTGTCTACAGCTTTACCTCTGTTTTGACCTTTTCGGAAGGGAATTCGAGGTTTAATTCCTTCCGTACCAATTTCCGTTCTTCCCTTTCCCTGACTTCAAAGGCAGTACGAATTCCAAGCATGTAGCTTACAAGCTCGAACCTTGCAATCTCGTCCAGATAAGGAATCGTCTCATGACATACAGCCTGAGCTTCCGATACTGATACATATTTGTCTTTTGATAAATTCATTAAATCACCCCGAAGCAAAATTGCATTTAATACATTTTTATTTTTATTTAATGGAAAATATAATATATTAAAAAGATTTTGTCAAGAATTATTTTTCTATTTAATGGATTTTTCTATTGAAAAGTATTAAAAATGATGTTATACTTATTTCAGAAAAGCCGAAAACAAGGCATTTACAAGGAGATAGAGACAATGGAAGAAAGATTAAAAGAAATTAGAAAAGCATTAGGACTTTCACAAATCGAATTTGCTGAAAGATTAAATATAAAAATCACAACATATAATGCATACGAAGTAGGAAGAAATAAGCCTACTAATGCAACAATCGGTTTAATTTGTAAAACATTTAATGTCAATGAAAAATGGCTGCGAACAGGCGAAGGCGATATGTTCATTGACATTTCAAGAAATCAGCAGATTATTGATTTTATGAACAATCTCGAAGTGGAGGATAGTGAATTCAAGCGGCAGTTTATCAATATGTTATGCAATATGACCGAAGAAGAATGGAACTTCGTTGAAAAGAAGATGTACGAGCTTGTAGATGAAAGCCGAGAAAGGGCAAAGAACAAGGATCACCCCAAGGAAGCAATAGCTACATCAGATGATTACATCATAAAAGACAACAAAAACGGACTTGACGATACAACAGCAGAATTTGAAAAACGCTCCACCATCAAGTCCGAGGAGCGCTATAGAAAAGTCTTGACTTCTGTATCGAACAAGGACTCTTCTGTTTCGAATACCACAGACGGCACAGAAAAAGACAATAAGAAAAAGGAATCAGCATAACAACTAGAAAGGATTGATAATTATGGAACATAAATTTAAAAGATATTTTTATTCAAAATTAAAAGAGACAGTAGAAGAGAAAAAATTTGCTGTGCTTACAGGACCAAGAAAATGCGGAAAGACTGTAGCACTAGAACAGCTACATGAAGAATATCCATCTTCAGAATATATCAATTTTCGTGATTATGAAGGAAATATTGATAAAATATATGAAATTTATGAAAAAATAGAAAACAGCATATTAAATCATGATAATTCTATTTATTTACTAGATGAATATACTCATGCCGAAAAGCCTGAAGCTGAAATGAACAAAATAGCATTAGCATTTTCAAAAATCGAAAATAATAATGTTACTATAATTTTCACAGGAAGCGATTCTACATCATTAGAAAATTGGGCAACACGGACATTTTCTAGTCAGATAAAGATCATTGAAACAAATTTTATCAATTATGCTGAATGGCTCGATTATAAAATGATTAATACTGTATCTGAAGAAACATATAAACAGTTTGTCCTCGAAGTATCAGACTTTTATCATTTCGAAGATATGAAAACATACCTTAAGAGCTGTTTAGATGAAACGATTACTTCGAATGCCCATATTGACAGATATAATTTTCTTACAGATATAGATAATGTAACGGAAGATTCATTATTAAATTTATGCTACTCAACCTTATATTCTTTACACAATTCAATGACAGTACAGAAATTTTATCAGAAAGACAGGCTGCATAGAGATTTAGGGCACTTATATACAAAAGAAAAAAAGAAAATAGGAAATGATGAATTTTATGGCAGAATAGATAAATTCTATCAGGAAAGAAGCTATGCGATAAGAAATTATGATTATGATGAAATACGTCAATCGCTAGTATATTTAAGTAACTGCGGACTGATAACATTCACCCCATTTTCTGATGATGGTAAAAACATACCAAATATTCTTAATGATTTATATAAAGGTAAAGGAAATAAGGAAAATTTATTTAAGACATTCAATATCACGATAAATTATCCAATGTTTTACATAGCTATAGTAAAAGATATATTAAAAGATGATATGCCAAATGATATTCCAGATACATTATTAGGGAGTATTATTGAATGCCATCTGAGAGGTCTATTATCGACGACGGGCTGTTATGAGCATAGAGAAGTTGAGGTAACAGATAATAAAACTAAAATGTATGAAGTAGATATAGTAAATCCCATGAAAAAAATCGGAATTGAAATATCAAAAGCAAACAAGGAATTAAAAAAAGTCAATTTAAATAGATTACCTGATGATTATGAAAAAATATTATTAACAAATAATGTAACTACAGAACTTGAAAATATGAACATGTTTACTTACTATGATTTTATTTATGCAGCTTCCTATGCACATGCAATTGATGAAGAATTTATGTTTTCCAATGATAAATGGTTGTCAGGTAAAGGTGATTGGCAGATATAATAACGAAAGGACTGATTTCTTATGGCATATTATGAAAAGCTGCCCTCAGGCAGCTATAGGTATCAAGTATGCGTTACAGTAAATGGTAAACGGAAAAGGAAGAGCTTCACAGGAAAGACGAAAAAGGAAGCTCTTTTTAAAATGACGGACTGGATGAAGAATAATGAAGTAATAAATGATGATAAGATGTCACTTGCAAATGCAGTCTCCATGTATATTTCATCTAAGGAAAATGTCTTATCTCCTACTACGATCAGAGATTATAAGAAAATATATCGTTTGTATGTCAAAGAACAGCCATTAGGAAATATCCAGGTAGAAGATATTCGGAATGAAGATTTGCAAAATCTGATAAACGACCTTGCAGAGGGACATACGCCAAAGTATCTAAAAAATATTTATTCGCTGATACATTCAGCCATAAAATTTGTGAATCCTTATGCAAATTTCGTTGTTACTTTTCCAAAAAAAGAGCCGATAGAAAGGAATATTCCGACTGATGAAGAAGTCAAGCTATTAATGGATAACGCTGACGAGGAATTGAGATTGGCAATAATGCTTGCTGCATTTGGAACATTACGGAGGGGTGAAATTTGCTCCTTATCGTATGAAGATATAGACGGCAATACGATTCATATACATACAGATATGGTACTGACATCTGATAAAGAATGGGTTATCAAGAATATTCCCAAGACTGCGTCAAGCGACAGATTCGTACCATTACCACAATTCGTAATAGACGAAATGGGTACTGGTGAAGGCAGAATATTGAATATAAATCCTACTATCATAACTGTACGCTTTATCAGATTAAGGGACAGCCTAGGACTTAAATGCAGATTTCACGATTTAAGACACTATGCGGCTTCAATAATGCATTCAATAGGAATCCCTGACCAATACATAATGGAACGAGGTGGGTGGTCATCAGACGCTATATTAAAATCTGTATATAGAAATGTTCTAAAAGATAAAAATAATGAATTTACAGACAAGACAAATGAATATTTTAAGAATAAATTTACAAATACGTGAAATAGTTATCAGCTTGGAGTTATCCAAGCTGATTTTGATATGAGACAAATACTTTTCCCCACGGCAGTCCCCACGATATTTATATAACAGCATATTTTCAAGGATTTCAAACATATTGTACAGGTGTTCGATTCCCGTTATCCGCTTACATAATTATCACAAAATAGTGCAAACAAAAAAGTCCGTTGACATAACCTTTTCGGTTAGTCAGCGGACTTTTGTTAAATCTGATATATTTTATCCCTTCACATCAATTCCTACGCCAGCATAGCTTTCGGAAGCTGATGAAGTAAATCCTGTGGTGGATTTTGGAAGCCCGAGTGCTTCAAGCTGACTATACAAATCCTCCCAGCTTGATGCTGTAATGGTCATGTTGTTGTCAGAATCATCGTTATCCGAATCATCGACTTTTGAAGCAGAATCAGATTTTGAAGTCTCGTCAGCTTTTTCAGCGCGCTTTTCTACAAGCTTCTCCTTCGCATCCTTCTTGGCTTCTTCTTTCTTTTCTGCCTTTTTCTCAGCAGCCTTCTTTGCAATCCTGTCCTTCTGGGAAGCCAGAGACTTGTCAACTACTGCAAAATAGGAAAGCGTTCCGTTATCATTAACCTGTGCACCAAAGCCCTTGATGCCTGCAGACATGCCATTTGCTTCCATCTTTGACTTTAATGCAGAAACTCCGGTAGCGGCATTTGAAATAATGCCCTCATACTGCTTTCTGTATTTCTCGTCTGAAGCCATCTTTTCGATCTTGTCTTCATCAATCAATACGACAGTCTTTGAAGCATTTGCATAAGATCCGGCATTTGCCTTCGCATTTTCCTTTTCATCCTCTGAGACAAGAATAAAGTCAAGATTCTTGTACTTTGACTTCAGCTCTTCATAGTATTTTGCAGCCTTTTCAGAAAGCTTTGGCTTTCCAATCGTCTTGCCATAGTCTGCCTTTGATGACTTCTCAGTGCTGTCTGTTTTTTCTGCCTTGGTATTTTCGTTAGTCTTATAATCTTCGGTCTTTGAAGTTTTCGCATTGCTCTTCTGATAAACAGCCGATGCGTAATTCGAGTAGATGTTTGAAATAGAATTCATATTTTCCTCCGTGAAAACATAACACAAAATCCGTTTTGCTATATTGCTACTTATTATATCGGATGAAAAAATAAAATATTAACATAAAAAAGCGGCTGTATAATACAGCCGCTCAAAAATTCAATTTAGCAATGCAGTTAGGCTTTAGCCGGTTCTGCCTTCTTGTCTTCGATAGGAGCTGAACCCTTGCCGTCCTTGTCATCAAGCTTGAATACGACCTTCAGAAGAATAGGTGTAATAAGTGTTGTGACAATGACCATGAGGATGACTGGTGCAAAAAGCTGATCACTTACAAGACCATAGGACTTACCCTTATCAGCAACAATCAGTGCAACCTCGCCTCGTGAAATCATGCCGACGCCAATCTGAAGTGAATCCTTCCATGAGAATTTCGTAATCTTTGCGCCAAGACCGCAGCCGACAATCTTTGTAAGAATTGCGACAACGCAGAGGATGATGGCGAAAAGCCATGCCCTCGCATCCATGCCAGCGAACTGAACCTTGATTCCGATGCAGGCAAAGAAGACTGCGGAGAAAAACATATTTGAAATATCTCCGACCTTCTCATCAATGTAGTTTCTGGCCTTTGATGTGCAGAGCATAAGTCCAGCGAAGTATGCACCTGTGATATCTGCGATTCCGAAGAACTTCTCAGAAACATAAGCAAGGACAAGTGCAAATGCGATTGCAAAAAGCGCAACCCTTCGTTTTCCATCTTCCTTTTCAATGACAGGATTTATCTTCCTGCATATAAAGAAGAGAATTGCAATCATTACGAAATAAAGAACGATCTTGAGGAAAATAGTTCCGGCATTTACTGAAGAATCCTTCATTGAAGAAACGATGGTAAGAACGATAATTCCTAAAATATCATCGATAACAGCGGCACCGAGGATGGTCGTACCAACTGAGCCCTGGAGCTTTCCAAGTTCCTTCAGTGTCTGAACTGTAATGGAAACTGATGTAGCAGTAAGAACTGTACCTACAAACAGTGACTCAAGAAGCTGCGTCTTGTCTGAAAAATCTGCGTGATAATAAACGCCATATACAAGCGTACCAACAAGCAGTGGAACGATAACACCGATCGCAGCAACGACGAAAGAAGCAACAAGGTTCTTCTTCATCTCCTCCATATCTGTATCAAGTCCGGCATTGTACATGAGGAAGACAACGCCAAGCTCAGATGCATCGAGAAGGAAGGTTCCGTTTCCACCGTTCATATTTACGATGTTCAGGCACGAAGGCCCGATCAGAATGCCGGCTACAAGGAAACCCACAACTTCGGGAAGTCCGACTTTCTTGGAGAGAATTCCAAGAAATTTTGTGAGGGCGATGATCAGTGCCAGCCACAGAAAAATAGTGTAATCCATAACTCTCAAATCCTTTCACAAAGTGACTTTTGTTCACTTAAAATCCACTAAAGTAATATAACCTTTAATTTACAAAAGTCAATTGTAAAAGTTCATATTTTATTCACACTAATTTCCTTACATCATAGTGTTTTTGCTATATCAAGAAATTATCATAAAAATACGAGTGCTCCCAAGAAACAAAGCTATCACGAAAAAGGCGCATTCAGCGGTATCGCCACGATATTTGCGAAGCAAAATCGTGGCATGTCGTCAGAGCGCATTAGAATGAT
>ONHZ01000014.1 GCA_900317755.1 uncultured Lachnospiraceae bacterium | reverse complement strand
GTCTGAATGGAAGATCAATCCGTTGAGATCAGGGAATTTTTTGAATGCCTTTTCCAGCATGCGTTCTACCTGATCAAGGCTGGGGTTTTGTGCAAGATCATAGGATATTATCTCATTACTGATATGTACCCTCTTTATTGGATAAATAATAAATTCAGTAAGAAGGGTGTCATTATGCGTTACAGTTAGGAATTTAAGAGACATAGTATTGATATTTATCGAACAAAAGGCACACTAATTATCAGTTAATTGTTATTGCTATAAAATTGACAGATAAATGCAAATAATACAAAGAAAATGGCAATTCTATATACTACAAAATTCACAGAAAATACACTATATGTTCGAATGATACATATTGACAAATAAGAACAAATATACTATAATTGTCTCATAAATCAATCGATGAGCTATTATTTGATTCAGTTACCTTGGTTTATTATTACAGGCCGGATGTTCATCTGGCATTTCCCTTCTTCGATGGATTTATATATTGTTTATTTTGGCTTTCGGTATTATTATGGAAGGAGAAAATTTATGAGCGAGAGTAGCGGCAAATCCATCGAATTAAAGAAGTTCGAGGATCTGGATTTTACGGATGATTTCATGTTTTGCAGGGTGCTTGAATACCATCCCGAAATTTGCAGAGAACTGGCTGAACTGATTACCGGCAGGAAGGTTACGAAAATTGTTTCTGTCGAGAAGCAGAAGCCGATTAAGCCTACATCCGATGGAAAAGGAGTGCGTTTTGATGTATACTTTTCAGATGAGGGCAGCAGGGTATATGATTTTGAAATGCAGAACCAGGTAAAGAAGAACCTGCCGCGCAGGACCAGGTATTACCAGAGCATGGTAGATTTCCGAAATCTGAAGAGAGGCATTGATTACAAAGAACTTCCAGACAGCTACATCGTGTTTATCTGCATGGAAGATCCTTATGAAGAGTCTTACTACAGATACACATTTGAAGAGACATGCAGCGAGAAGCCATCACTAAAGATGGGCGATGGGGCTTGGAAGATATTTATCAATGCAAAGGGGACAGAGGGCGACGTTCCCGAAGACCTTAAGGAGTTCCTTAATTATCTTGTTACGAAGAAGCCTGGGAACCGCCTTACGAAGGAAATCGATGCTGCTGTTCAGGAAGCGCGCAAAGATGAAGAATGGAGGAATGATTATATGTTTTTAAGTGAAATGTATGAGTCCGCCGAAGAAAAGGGTAAAGAGAATATGGCAAATCAGGTAATTGATAATATGCTTAGGGATAATCTAAGCATTGAAAAAATCTGTGCTTATTCAGGAAAATCAAAGGATTATATCGAGGCACGCAAAAAGGCCTTGAAGGACAGCACGCTTGTTGGTGCATGAGTCGGATGAAAGTGAACAGACATAGTGTGGCGGGCATAGTGAGATGTCCGCCGTTTTTGATAGAAAGGGTTATGGTATGCCCTGTGGCTACTTTTTTGATAAATTAAATATTTATATAAATGTAAAAGCTATTAGCTAAATGACTCAAAATGAATAAAGACAATCTTCAAAAAATAATTTTATTACGGCATAAGCTGCATTCGATCGCAGAGCTTTCCAATGAGGAGCATGAGACAAAGGAAGAGCTCATGCATTTCATGACGAAGAATACGGATTTTGAAGTGGTGGATCAGGGAGCGTGGTTTTACTGCATAAAAAAGTCTGATTCCGGCGATTCACCAATCGCCTTCCGGGCTGATTTTGATGCGCTGCCAATTGATGAAACCATCTCACTTCCTTATGCTTCAAAGCAAGCGGGCGTCAGCCACAAATGCGGGCATGACGGACATTCTGCTGTACTTGCCGGTCTTGGACTTGAGCTTACTGGAAAGAGTGTTAAGAGGACTGTTGTATTAATCTTCCAGCATGCAGAGGAAATCGGGCAGGGCGGAAAGGTATGTGCCGAGCTTATACCGGAGCTTCATATTTCAGAGATCTATGCATTTCACAATTTAAGCGGCTACCCTGAAGGAAGCATTGTATACCGCAGTGACCTGACGCAGCCGGCATCAGAGGGGCTTACCATCAGATTCACCGGTGCGAAGAGCCATGCGAGCAATCCGGAGCAGGGAAGGAATCCATCCTTTGCAATTGCAGACCTCGTTTTCTTCATAAGGGAATGCCTTCACGAGGAGCATGAGGGCATGCTGCTATGCACGATTGTAAATATCAGTGCAGGCACGAAGGATTTTGGCATCTCAGCTGGTGATGGTGAGCTTTCACTTACCCTCCGGGCTGAAAATGAAGCTGAAATGGCTGCGCTTGAAAAGCAGCTTCTCGAAAAAGCACATGAACTCGCTTCACGTGATGGACTTACAGTTTCGAAAGAAATTTCAGATGTTTTTCCAGAAACAAGGAACGATAATAATGCACTTTCAAAGGTGCTTCATTCAGCGGAACAGCTTCATTTCAAAACCAAAGAAATGCATGACCTCTGGCGCGCGTCGGAGGATTTTGGCTGGTATCAGAAAAAATGTAGCGGCGCCATCTTCTATATAGGAAATGGTGAAAATTATCCCAGCCTTCACACCGCAGCATATGATTTCAATGACAATATTTTAGGGACAGCTGTTGATATGCTGATCAGGCTGAGTGAGGAGGAGTAAATATGACGGATTCTCAGCGGCAATGGAAATGGGCGAAGGAAATTTCCAAAAAATCTCCTACAAACAGCGCATTATTCCGTGAATTATTATATAAATTTAATAATTGTAAGAATTATTTTCTATGATAAAATATTAAGGCTGTCTTGAGACAACCTTAATTTTTTTAGATTGGAGATCACAGAAAATGGAAAAGACAAGAGACGACATCAGAAACATTGCTATTATTGCACATGTCGATCATGGAAAGACTACTCTTGTTGACAATCTTCTGAAGCAGTCAGGCACCTTCCGTGACAATCAGGAAGTGCAGGAAAGAGTCATGGATTCCGGCGACATCGAGCGTGAAAGAGGAATCACAATTCTTTCTAAAAACACTGCTGTTAATTATAAAGGCACAAAGATCAACATCGTTGATACCCCAGGCCACGCTGATTTCGGCGGCGAGGTTGAGCGAGTACTGAAGATGGTTGACGGCGTTGTACTCGTCGTTGACGCATACGAGGGCGTTATGCCTCAGACAAAGTTCGTACTCATGAAGGCACTTGCCCTTGACCTTCCTGTCGTATGCTGTATCAATAAGATCGACCGTCCAGAGGCCCGTCCTACAGAGGTCGTTGACGAAGTGCTTGAGCTCTTCATGGACCTTGATGCAAATGATGACCAGCTCAATTCCCCATTCGTATATGCCTCAGCAAAGGAAGGCTATGCAATCAAGGAGCTTGATGATCCAAAGGTCGACATGAGCCCGCTTTTTGATACCATCATCGAGCATATTCCGGCACCGAAGGGAGATCCTGACGCTCCTCTTCAGATGCTCATTTCTACAATTGATTATAATGAATTTGTCGGCCGTATCGGAATCGGCAAGATTTCAAACGGCAGCGTTAAATTAAATCAGGATGCAGTCGTTGTAAACCATCATGATCCTGACAAGCTTGAGAAGGTTCGTATTACCAAGCTTTATGAATTTAACGGCCTTCAGAAGGTAGATACGGAAAAGGCAGAGTTTGGTGAGATCGTCGCTATTTCCGGTATTTCAGATATCCACATCGGCGACACAATCTGCTCACCTGAGAATCCTGTGGCTATTCCTTTCCAGAAGATCGAGGAGCCTACGATTGCGATGAACTTCATCGTAAATGACAGCCCATTCGCTGGACAGGAAGGAAAGTATGTCACCTCCCGTCACATCAGGGACAGGCTTTTCAAGGAATTAAATACAGATGTATCTCTTCGTGTTGAAGAAACTGACAGTGCAGACTGCTTCAAGGTTTCAGGCCGTGGAGAACTTCATCTTTCAGTCCTCATCGAGACAATGCGCCGTGAAGGGTATGAGTTTGCAGTTTCAAAGGCAGAGGTTCTTTACAAGACGGATGAAAATGGCAAGAAGCTCGAGCCAATGGAAAGAGCATACATCGATGTTCCGGATGAATTCTCAGGCGTTGTCATCCAGAAGCTTGGCACGAGAAAGGGCGAGCTTCTCAATATGAAGCCAATCACAGGCGGCTATACAAGGCTTGAATTCAGGATTCCTTCACGTGGACTTATTGGTTACCGTGGCGACTTCATGACAGATACAAAGGGCAACGGAATCATCAACACCATATTTGACGGGTATGAACCATACAAGGGCGACATCAGCTACCGTCACCTTGGCTCCCTCATCGCATTTGAGACAGGCGAGTCAGTTACCTACGGACTTTTCATCGCACAGGACAGAGGAACCCTTTTCATCGGACCTGGCGAGAAGGTTTATTCAGGCATGATCGTCGGCGAGTCTTCAAGACCGGAAGACATTGAGATCAATGTCTGCAAGAAGAAGCATCTTACAAATACACGTACTTCTTCATCTGATGAGGCGCTTACGCTTACACCTCCAAAGAGGCTTTCACTTGAGCAGGCACTTGACTTTATTGAGACAGACGAGCTTCTCGAGGTTACGCCTGAATCTCTTCGAATCAGAAAGAGAATTCTTGATTCACGTGAGAGAAAGAGATGGAACATCCAGCACAATCACAGACCTGAAGCGTAATTAATGAAGATTATTAAGCAGATTTTTTTCGATGATGTAAAACAGATCGCTACGCATTTTTTTGCGCTTGTTATCGCAATCGGCGTGTGCTTTATCTCACCGCTTTACGCCTGGTGCAATATCTATTCAAACTGGGATCCTTATGGCAACACTGGGAATCTGAAGATGGCCGTTGTCTCTCTCGATAAGGGATTTACAGATGATAACGGAGTCGTGCACAATAATGGCAGGGAGCTTGTCGAAAAGCTTCATAAAAATACCAAGATAGACTGGCAGTTTGTGAGCTCTAAAGATAAGGCAATCGAGGGCGTGAGGGATGGAAGCTATTATGGTGCGATCATTGTCACGGAAGATTTTTCTTACAATATGTACAATATCTTCCTTAAAGATGTGACAAAGCCAACGATTGAGTTTTACCAGAATCAGAAGAAAAATCCTGTTGCAAATAAAATCACGGATACAGTCGTAGAATCACTTCAGACTGAAATCGATACTGAGTTCATTAAGATTATGAGTACAACAGTCTTTGATGAACTTAATGGTGTTTCCGAGAAGATAAATGAAGATGGCGGAATTGATAATATTGTCCTTGAACTTCATGATCTCGACAATGAAATAAAGGACTATGAATACATTATTGACACTGCTGTGCAGGGGAATCAGACACTTGTCTCAGCTATAGCATCAGCAGAAAACAGCACAAATAATCTTCAGCGTGAGAGTAAAAATGCTGCTGACAGCCTGAATTCTGCAAAAACAGAAATAGACAATACTGACGTTACTCTCGAAACATACAGTCAGAATGTAAACACGTCACTTTCTACTGTCGAGACCTCGCTTTCTGGTATGAAGGACAAGCTGAATGATGCAAAGCTGTCTGATGATATTAATGACATAAATAATAATGTTGATGTCGTCACGAAAGACGCGAAGGTTGTCGTTTCAAATCTTGATGCGTTATCTACTGCAGTCAGTGAAGAGGCAGCAAAAGCTGAAACTGATCCTGAAAAAAAGGCAGCCATGCTTGCAGCACAGGCTGCCTTAAAGAGCGTAAAAGATTCTGTCAACAGCACAGTAAATATTCTATCTACAGTTTCAGATGCTTATTATCATACGGCAAAATCACAGGCGGACAGCACTGTGGATGATGCAGCAGGTAAGGCAAAGGATGAAGCTTCAAAAACAATCGATTCTGCATTAACCGATATTACAGGCGCACAGGCCACCTTCAATAATTCGCTTAAGCCCGAGATGCAGAACGTTTTGTCAAATCTTTCCCAGACGGTGAGCCAGGCTTCAGATCTGATGAATCAGATGTCTTCAACCCTTGCGGGCATGGGAGATGTATTCAATGCCTTAAGCCTTACAATTAATTCCGGAAATACTTCTCTTACAGAGACAAAGAAAGCCCTTGAGACAATCAGTGGCAGGCTTGAGAATGCGATTCTTGAAGTAAATGCCGCAAAAGAGGATGAAAAGGTAAAGATACTTATCAACACGCTTTCTGGAAACCCGGAAAAAAATGGGAAATTCTTTTCTGAACCAGTGAAAATTGATTCTACTGTAATATATCCTGTGGAGAATTACGGTTCTTCAGTAACCCCGTTTTATACTGCACTTGCACTCTGGGTTGGCGGAATTCTTCTGGTTGCAATAATAAAGGTCCGTCCTGATATGAAGAAATATCCGGATGCAAAGCCGTATCAGAGATATTTTGGAAGACTGATTATTTTTATTATTTTAGGTGAATTTTCTGCATTGGTTACTGTAATTGGTGACCTGAATCTGCTTCATGTTCAGTGCAAAGAGCCTGGGCTATTTATTTTCACTTGTCTATTTACCGGCTTTGTATTTACGCTTTTTATTTATTCCCTTGTATTTGCATTCAGGGATGCAGGAAAAGCAATTGCCGTGGTAATCGTAGTCCTTCAGATCGCAGGATCTTCTGGTACATATCCTATTGAGCTTTTGCCCTCATTTTTCAGGGCAGTATACAAATTCTTCCCATTCCCTTATGCCATTAATGCGATGCGTGAATGCATAGGAGGGCTCTATGGCGGCAATATTGCAATTTATCTTCTTGAGCTTTCCGTTTTCATTCTGATTTCTCTGATCATTGGTCTGGTCATCCAGAAGGCTTTCCATGGTGTTATGCACTTCATGGAAAAGAGAATGGAAGATACGGAAATGATGTAAGGATGATATTATGGAAAAAATAGATTATGAAGGATTTTATCATTCATATATTGAGGATTTAAAGAAACAGCATACCCTGAATCAGAAGAGAATTCGGATTGGTATGCGTATGATCATTATTATTCCTTTGATTTTCCTCATAACAAGCTTCCTTATCCATTCGTCAAAGCTTGTCTTTCTGATTCTCTGGATTGTGTCTCTTTTTGGCATTGCATTCTATTTAATTGGCATTGAGTATATGGATTTCAAGATGCAGGAAAAGCTTGCATCAATGGGCGAGCGTGAAGTGAATCCTCTTATTGGCGAAAAAATCGAGGAACTCACGGGACGAGTAGATGAGCGGGCAAATGCAATCGATTCTCATGTTGAAAAGAGAAAAGAAGAGATTTCTGATACGGCAAAAAATTTATTAAAGAAAAAAGATGTTGTCATAGATAAGATAAAGAAGCGGGGAGGTAACGACGAATGAATATTATTCGAATCTTTGCCTCCGATGCAAGGAGAATATGGACAAATGTCGTGGCACTAGTTGTCATATTAGGCCTTGCAGTCATTCCTTCTCTGTATGCATGGTTTAATATACTTTCGAACTGGGATCCCTATGGAGAAAAGGCAACGAGCAATTTAAAGGTCGCGGTTGTTTCTGAAGATGAAGGGACTGAGATCGATGGTGTGGACTTAAATATTGGAACTATTGTCATAAATAATCTAAAAGAAAATAAAAGCATAGACTGGCAGTTTTCAAAAAGGTCAGTTGATGCGGTAGAAGGTGTTACCAGCGGAAAGTATTACGCAGCCCTTGTTATCGACAAAAATTTTTCAAAAGATATGCTCAGCTTTATTGGCGGAGACACGATAAATCCTAAAATACATTATTATGAGAATGAAAAGCTGAATGCGATTGCTCCAAAAATCACCGGAAAGGTAAAGATCACTGTCCAGAATGAAGTCAATGCGGCATTTGTTGGAACACTAACAGAGGGAGTGCTTACTGTCAGCAAATATGCAGCAATGAATAATAATGGGGAAACTGATCTTACAGCAGGCGCTGTTGACAGACTAAAAACCTTAGATGGCGATATGACAGTCTGTGTGACGATTCTGGATTCATACATCAGCCTTACTGAAACTTCAGAGAATCTTATGAAGGCAGCAGGCAAGGTGTCAAATGAGATGAGTGAGATGATTGCTACGGCCGGTGCGCTTAGTACAACAGCCCAGACTACAGTAAATGCTGCCGATCAGACGCTTGGAACGACATCTGACATGGTTGTCATTACCATGAGTAATACCGAGAATAAGCTTGCAGCCTTAAAGACTACCATAGACTCTGCCATGGATACGGAAAATGATACAGTACAGTATTCTTCGAGTCAGATGGATGCGCTCATTTCGGTGGCAGATGGTATCATTCAGGAAACAGAAACTTCTATCAAGGACTATGTTGATACTTCTGAGGACCTGAAGGATAAAAACCAGAAGGTTGTTGATTCCTATGCCGTCCTTAAGGGTGATATGTCAAAGCTTGAAGGCAGTATAAACACCTTGAATTCTGATTCAAAGGCACTTGCTGATTCTATTAATGCTGATATTGACAATCTTATTTCTGAAATAGATGCACTGATGAAGACGTATGTGAATACAGTAAAGCCGTCCATTACAAATTCAATAAATTCTGTGAGAAGCTCGCTTCTTACAGTGCAGAAGCTGGTCGGTGATTCAACAGATTCTATTTCAAATCTCTCAGCAGTTCTTGGTTCCTATCCTGACATGATGGGAATGGGAAAGGAAAAGCTTCAGGATTCAAAGGCTAAAGTTCTTGAAATGCAGGGAAAGCTTGAAGACCTTATTTCGAAAATGGATTCCCTTGATGAGAACGAGCAGTACAAAATGCTTATTAAGCTTCTGGAAAAAGATCCGGACACCATAGCAGATTTTATTTCTGAACCGACGGAAATAAAAACGATTGCTGTATATAAAATAAAAAATAATGGCAGCGCAACAGCTCCATTTTATATTACACTTTCAATCTGGGTAGGGGCACTGATTCTTGTAGCAATCATTCATACAAAGATAAAGGACAGAAGCGAATTCCCTCGTTTAAAGACATTCGAAGAATTCTTTGGGCGTTATCTTATTTTCTTTGCCATAGGTCAGATTCAGACGCTGATCACAGTATTCGGTGCATTATTCTATGTCGGGATTCAGTGTAAGCATGGATTTCTATTCTGGGTTGCCTGTGCATTTACGAGCTTTGTGTATACGATCCTTCTTTATGCCCTGACATATGCATTTGGTGCGGTCGGCGAAGCGATAGCGGTAGTGCTCATGGTAATACAGGTAGCTGGCAGCGGTGGAACCTTCCCTATTGAAGTTCTGCCGAAGGTCTTCCAGGTCCTTTATGAATATATGCCGTTTAATTACAGTATGAATGCTATTCGTGAATGTATAGGTGGCATGCACGGACGGGATTATGCCTTTTATCTTACGCGCCTTTCAATTTACATTGGTGTCGCATTATTAATAGGTCTTATTCTAAGTATTCCTCTGAAACGACTGAACAGGAAAGTGGAGAAAATGAAGGAAGAGACCGGGATTATGGCTTAACATCATCTTTATTTTTGAAAAACAATGTGATAATATATAAAATCTGCAAATAATCATACAGCCGAAGACTGTTTGATTTGCGGGCTAGAATGATTTTTGTGGCTGGCAGATATGAGGTGTGACATGATTACTGCGTATTACGGTAACGGGCAGGGAAAGAGTTCGGCAGCTTTAGGCTATGCAGTCAGGGAAGCTGGAAATGGCAAGACCGCCTGCATCATTACATTTCTGAAAGCAGAAGTGAATTATGAATTTTTGAAACGGCTTGAACCTGAGATAAAAATATTCAGATTTGAGAGATCTAAAAGAAATTTTAATGATCTGACTTCGGAAGAAAGAGATGAAGAAAAAGCAAATCTGAAGAATGGACTGAATTATGCAAGAAAGGTTCTTGGCGCAGGACAGTATGATCTCCTTGTTCTTGATGAAGTGCTTGGAGCCATAAATGAAGGAATGGTTTCAGAGGATGAGCTAAAGGACGTGCTAAAGCTTTGCAGACCATCTATGGAAATCATCCTGACAGGCGGTGTTCTGACAGCGGGGATTTCAGAATTTTGTGATAAAGTTATTGATATTAAAGCGGAAAAGTAAGAAAATACACCGTAATATCAGATATTTATTTGAAAGGATTTAAGGGTAAGATGTCAATTTTCAAAGGCGCTGGCGTTGCAATCATCACTCCAATGAAGGAGAATGGTGATGTAAATTATGAGAAATTTGAAGAAATTATCGATGAGCAGATCGATGGCGGTACAGATGCCATTGTCATCGTAGGTACGACAGGAGAAGGCAGCACGCTTTCACTCGAAGAGCATGCAGAAGTCTTAAAGAAGATGATTCCTTATGTTAATCACAGGATTCCTGTTGTCGCCGGCACCGGTTCGAATGATACAAAGGCTGCAATCCAGCTTACGCAGGAAGCTGAAGAATATGGCGCTGATGGTGCACTCATCGTTACGCCTTATTACAACAAGGCTTCACAGGAAGGTCTGTTCAGACATTACAGCGCAATTGCTGATGAGACCAAGCTTCCTATTATCATGTATAATGTTCCAGGACGTACAGGCACAAATATTCAGCCAGAGACAGTTGCCCGTCTTGTAAAGGCAAAGAAAAATATTGTCGGCTTAAAGGAAGCTACAGGAAATCTTGCCCAGGCTTCAAAGACCATGTATTACTGCGATGGTGACCTTGAGCTTTATTCAGGCGAGGACGGACTTGTCGTTCCGCTTCTTTCCATCGGCGCAATCGGCGTCATCTCAGTTGTTTCAAATATTCTTCCTCAAGAAGTTCATGAGATGGTTTTGTCTTACCTGAACGGCGACACTGAAAAGGCTATGCTGATTCAGAGAAAGCTTCTTCCGATGGTTGATGCTCTTTTCTGTGATGTAAATCCGATCCCTGTAAAGAACGCCATGAATATGCTTGGCAAGGAAGTTGGACCGCTCCGTCTTCCGCTCTGCGATATGGATGAGGCACATACGAATCTTATGCGCCAGACGCTTAAGGATTACGGACTTTTATAATGTATTTTCAGGCGGCGGCTTTTATGCCGCCGCTATTTTAATGTAAAGACTAATATTTTTTGGTATTGAATTACATTGGCAGACCTGCCATGGATTGGAGAAAATAATGACGAATATTATCATCCACGGGATTAACGGGCATATGGGACAGATCGTCCTTGATATTGCAACAAAGGATCCGGAAATAAATGTAGTTGCAGGAGTAGACCCTTTTGGTGAAGGAAATTATGATTTCCCACTTTTTGCATCAATGGAAGAATGTAATGTCGATGCAGATGTCGTCGTTGATTTTTCAAATGCTGCTGCAGTAAATGAGCTTCTCAAGGTATGTGAGAACAGGTCTCTTCCAGTAGTTCTATGTACGACAGGTCTTTCAGACGAGACTATTTCACACATCAAGAAAGCAATAAAGAAAACAGCAGTGCTTCGTTCTGCAAATATGTCACTTGGTATCAATATTCTTATTGAAACACTGAAGCAGGTCTCAAAGAAATTCTGTGAGAGTGGCTATGATGTTGAAATCGTCGAGGCTCATCACAACAGAAAGCTCGATGCACCTTCTGGCACAGCACTTGCACTCGCTGATGCAGTTAAAGAAGGCAGCGGACATCAGTACACTTATACGTACGACCGCTCTGACCGCCGCCAGAAGAGAGATCCGAATGAAATCGGCATCTCAGCTATCCGTGGCGGTAATATCGCCGGCATCCATGATGTCATGTTCTGCGGCGAAGAAGAAGTCATCACCTTCAAGCACGAGGCACTTTCACGCGGTGTCTTCGCACGCGGTGCCATCGAGGCAGCTAAGTTTCTCAAAAATCAGCAGCCTGGCCTTTACGATATGTCTGACGTAATTGCTGCTAAGTAAAATAATAAATAATTTACGTGCTCCCGAAGACACAAACTATCACGAAAACGGCGCCTCTCGGCTCATAGATTTTTGCTTGCGTTGCGTAAACTCATCCATCGCCTACCGGCTCGGATTCGTTAAGCAACGAGTAAAATCAATGCGTTTTCTTAGATAGTTTGTGTCTTCTCGCGCACTTGCAAATGTTAATTTTCCTCGAAATATGCGCGGAGGTTGCGCACGTATTCCTCCCCGATTTCGTTCAGTGCGCTTCCGCGGCGGATGATATACCCGATTTCCATGACCTGATTCGGATGATTTTCGTCTTCCTTGAAGGGAATAGCGATGAATTCGCTGCCGTTTAGTTCTGAGCTGATGATTCCTGAACAGAGCGTATAGCCTAGAAGTCCGATCATGAGGTTTGTTGAAGTCGAACGGTCAGTGACAATGATGTGCTTCGGGAATTCTATGTCTGAAAGTATTTCCTCAGCGAGGAAGTTTGAATCGGATCCTTCCTGCTCAAAGGTGATTAAGGTATAGTCCTTGAGGTCATCGTATGAGAGAGACTCTTTGCCTGCAAGCGGATGGTTCTTCCAGAGATATACATAGGCAGAAGTCTTCCTGACCGAATGGAATTCCAGATTCTTTTCATCCAAGAGACGTTTGATGACATCCTTATTGTAGTCACTTCTGAAGAGCACTCCGATTTCGGACTTTCCTTCTGCGACATCGCGGATGACCGCTGATGTCTTTTCTTCTCTCATGGCAAATTCATAATTCTCGGTGTCGTATTCTTTAACAGTATCTGAAAATGCCTTTGTCGCGAATGAATAATGCTGGGCTGAGACGCCAAAGCGCTGTCTGTGTACATCCTTATTTGAGATTTTTTCCTCAAGAGAGAGATAATCTTCGTATAACTTTCTGGCTTCAGAAATGAAATCACGTCCATCTGCGGTGAGGCGGACGCCTCTGTTCGTTCGTTCAAAAATATCAAAGCCGATCTCGCTTTCCAGCTCGAGAATGGCATTTGAAAGTGAAGGCTGAGAGACAAAAAGGCTCTCGGCTGCCTTTGAAATGGAACCAGTATCTGTTACTTTAAGTGCATAATAAATCTGCTGAAGCGTCATTTTACATTACCTTATCTTGACTTTATTAATAAATAAGCATAAAATTAACTAGTTTTGGTAATTTTAGATTATTTTTATTATATGGTCAATATATGGACTGGGCATATTATTAAATTTTTATTAATAATAAAAAAATGACAATGGTGCCATTTCACTATGCTGGGTCTGGTGCATTCAATGTGCTTTATTTGAGGACAAACGATGTTTGGACAAAAAAATCTTACAGAGATAAAACCTCTGAAGATAATGATCGTCGGCTGCGGTAAAGTCGGCATTGCTCTTATTGAGCAGCTTTCCAAAGAAGGAAATGAAATTACAATCGTCGATAAGAATCATGATATTATCGACAAACTCACGAATACTTACGATATCATTGGCTACCATGGAAATGGTGCGAGCTATGGTGTGCTGACGGAGGCAGGCATAGAGGATATGGACCTCTTTATTGCCGTTACCGAGTCGGATGAGATGAACCTGCTCTGCTGCACCATTGCCGGCCGAATTACAGAATGCTCTACTATTGCGAGGGTCAGGGATCCTGATATCAGCCGTGAGATCGGATACCTGCGCGAGCGTCTCGGACTTACGATGATCATAAACCCTGAATTTGAGGCGGCAAGAGAGACAGCGAAGATTCTTTATCTCCCTGCGGCTCTTGAGGTAAATACCTTTGCACATGGGCAGGCCGAGATTATCAAGTTCAAGGTTGAGGCTGGCAGCATTCTTGATGGCGTTACGATTGCAGAATTTTCATCAAGGAATAATAATGCCGTTCTTTTCTGTGCAGTCGAGCGCGGAGAAGAGGTCAGCATTCCTACTGGTTTTTTCAGGTTTAAGGCTGGAGATGTCGTTTCTTTTGTTGCGCCGAGGCGTGGAAACAGGGCAAGACTGAAGCTCTTAAATCTTGCGACTCCCCAGGTACATAACTGTCTGATTGTAGGTGGTTCTGAATCTGCATTCTACTTAGCGAAAGAACTTCTTCAGAACAAGATCAGCGTCACGCTGATTGAAAAAGAAAAAAAGCGCTGTGAAGAACTTGCTGAAGAATTAGACGGCGCCAATATCATCAATGGAGATGGAACTGACGAAGAGCTTCTGAAGGAAGAAGGTCTTGAGTCGGTGGATTCATTTATTCCGCTTACGGGCATTGACGAGGAAAATGTCATGCTTACCCTTCATGCCAGAAAGGTGTCTGATGCAAAGGTCGTCACGAAGATAAACCGTTTTGCTTTCAAGGATGTCACAGACAATCTCGATCTTGGTTCAGTGATTTATCCTATGGTCATCACATCCGAGGCAATCATTGCCTACGCAAGGGCTAAAAGGGCTTCCCTTGATTCAAATATTGAATCGCTTTACCACATGTATGACGGCAGGGTTGAGGCCATTGAATTCCTGATCAGGAATGAGTCTCCGGTAACGGGCACGCCGATCATGAAGCTTCCTCTGAAGAAGAACGTTCTCATTACCTGCATCAGCAGAAATGGAAATCTCATATTCCCAGGTGGTTCTGATACACTTGAGGTGGGAGATACGGTCATGATCGTTACAAAGAATTTCGGTTTTCAGGATATTCATGACATCCTGGATTCATCAAACGGGAGGGAATGATGAACCGGAAGATTATTCTTTATACACTTGGCATTGTCTGCATGGCAGAGTCAGGACTCATGCTTGTGCCGATTATCTGCGCACTTTTTTATCAGGAGCAGGAAGGGTTTGCCTATGTCTTTACGGCAGGGATTACATTTATCCTTGGCTATGCTTTAGGGCACAAGAAGCCTGAAAACACGATGTTTTACTTAAAGGAAGGCTGTATTGCGACGGCACTTTCCTGGATCGTTCTTTCATTAATAGGTGCCGTTCCTTTTGTACTTACAGGTGAGATTCCGTATTATCCTGATGCGCTTTTCGAGACGGTCTCCGGTTTCACTACGACAGGAGCATCGATATTAGGTAATGTTGAGGCACTTTCACACTGCTCAATCATGTGGCGTTCATTTACCCACTGGATCGGCGGCATGGGCGTGCTCGTATTCTTACTTGCCATCATCCCGCTTTCAGGAGGCTCTACGATCAATCTCATGCGTGCCGAGTCCCCCGGACCATCCGTCGGTAAATTCAGCCCTCATCTGAAGCAGACGGCAAGAGTGCTTTACCTTATTTATGTGGCACTTACTGTCTTTGAGTTTCTCGTGCTGATTATTTCCGGCATGCCATTTTTTGATGCAATAAATATCTCATTTGGAACAGCCGGTACTGGTGGTTTTGCGATCAGAAATTCAGGCTTTGCAGAGTATACCTTCGCACAGCAGTGGATTGTCACGATTTTCATGATTATCTTCGGCGTGAATTTTAATTTTTATTATCTTCTTCTTGTCCGTGATATTAAAGATGCACTCCGGATGGAAGAAGTAAAGGCGTACTTTGGAATCATTATTGCTTCGACGGTCATCATTACCCTGAACATCCTGCCGGTTTACCACAATGTATCTCTTGCGGTAAAGGACGCTGCTTTCCAGGTCGGTTCGATTATTACGACGACTGGCTTTGCGACAACAGATTTTAATGTGTGGCCGACGCTTTCAAAGACGATTCTTGTGACGCTTATGTTTATTGGTGCGTGCGCAGGCTCTACCGGAGGCGGCATAAAGGTTTCAAGAATTATTATTACATTAAAGGCCTTCGTCCGTGAATCAAATTCATACATCCACCCGAAGAGCGTGAAAAATGTCAACATGGATGGAAAGCCTCTGGATGAGAATAATGTCCGTTCTGTAAATGTCTATATGTCGACATTCACACTGATTTTTGTAATTTCTGTTCTGCTTGTGTCCATTGAAGGCAGGGATTTTACGACGAATTTTACGGCTGTTGCAGCGACAATAAATAATATAGGACCAGGCCTTGGCGATGTCGGCCCTGCATCGAATTTCGAATCCTTTTCCACATTTTCAAAATTCGTGATGATTTTTGACATGTTATTCGGCAGGCTTGAATTCTTCCCGCTCATCGTATTATTCCATCCTACTGTGTGGAAGGAAATGCATGAGGACATCCGTGCGGCAAAGAAGAGAAGAAGAATCAAGGTCAGCACGAAGGTCGTTCAAAAGAAATATGAACATGATGCAAAGAAAATGTAAACAGTAGATTTTCTGTTTATTTACCGTCCTGGGTTAATTCCAGGGCGGTTTTATATTATGGCTGTTTTTCTATATATAGTAGAATAATGGAAAATTTGAGTGTATATGTAGCACTTGAAAATTTGTAATAATTATCATATAGTTTAAAGGATTGTAAACAGATTTTTGGTATATAAGGTCATGGAAAAGACAGAGAAATCAAAGCGCTGGATTGCGCTTTACGTAGAAAATGACGTAGGTGTTCTTGCAAAGGTTAGTTCGCTTTTTTCGGCAAAGTCGTACAATCTTGCGAGCCTTACGGTTGGTACGACTGAACATCCGGACATTTCGAGGATGACGATTTCAGTCATGGCTACCGATGCTACTTTCGAACAGATAAAGAAGCAGCTGAATACCATGGTTGAAGTCATAAAGGTCATAGATCTCACGAATGTTCCGATACATATGAAGGAAGTCCTCTTTGCAAAGATAAAGGAGATAGGTCCTGAAGAAAAGCAGGAGGTTTTCAGAATAGCAGATACCTTTGAGATCAAACCTATTGATATTGGAAAGGATTCGGTCCTTCTTGAAAGCACGCTTACAGAGAGAAGGAATGATGAACTGGTTGCACTTCTTCGAAAGAGCTTTGACCACATAGACGTTACCAGAGGCGGTGCTGTCGCAGTTGAGGGCATCAGCACTTCATGCCGATGATATTTTGACATCCTATATACTATTTTTTCTATGTATTATTTGAATTTGATTCAATAATGAAGGCATTTTTGATATGAAAAGAAGATTACAAAGAATTATTACAGTTCCTATATTGTGTCTCTGCATGATGCTCACCGGGATGCCTGTTTATGCTGCAAAGAGCACTTCCAAGACATCTTCAAAGAGTTCTGCTTCTGATGTGGCAGCAGAGCAGAAAGCACTGGAGGAACTCCAGAATAAAGTCGCTGCTACACAGCAGGCAATCGACAATCTTACGACGCAGAAACAGCAGAATGAGCAGAACAGGGAAAAGCTTGTTTCCGAACAGGAAGATCTTCAGGCAAAATATAATGCAATAAAGGCTCAGGCTGATGCCGTAAATACCCAGATGGCGACTGCCCAGAAGAATATTGATTCCCTGAATGACACGATGGATTCACTCAGCATGGAGCTTGATGGTCTTGAGACTGAAGAAGAGCAGCGCTATGCGGATATGAAGAAGCGTATCCAGTATTTCTATGAGAACCAGTACGGAAAGAGTGCGCTTACGATATTTATTGAGAGCGACTCCGTTCATGATGCCATGGATTCCATATTAAGCGTCAGCAGGATAATGGAATACGACAGGAACTGCCTTGATGAGATACAGAAGACGCAGGAAGAAATAAAGGCAAAGCAGAAAGACATTGAAGCAAGGCAGGCGGATATTATCGCTTTCCAGCAGTCGATAAATACATCAGTCACACAGCTTAATGCACTCAAAGATGCAGCAGGAGACGAGCTTTCCGACAAGAATGGTGAGCTTTCTGCAGTAAATGCAAATGCAGCCGATTATGACCAGCAGATTGCCATTTATCAGAAGCAGAAGAATTCCATGGAGGCCCAGGCCGCACAGGCACAGAGTTCTCTCGCAAAGAAAGTCGCTGTTCAGATGGCTCAGGCTACCACGACTGAATATACTGGCGGTGCTATTGGCACAGGTGATGATGAAGTGATGCTTCTGGCCGCGACTATTCAGGGCGAAGCCTGGAACCAGCCTTATGAAGGAAAGCTAGCCGTAGGCTCAGTTATTGCCAACAGGGTTAAATCAAAATATTTTCCAAATACCATTACTGGTGTTATTACTGCACCAAGACAGTTTTCTGCATATTCATGCGGTCTAGTAAATAAATACCTGCAGGCAGGCGTTGATCCTACCTGTCTTGAGATTGCGAAGAAGGTTGTTGCCGGAACAAGGAATGGCAACTGGCTCTTCTTTATGACAAAGCCTTGGGCAGATTATTTTGGGATTACAGGTTACCAGCTTATTGGTGCGCATGCATTCTTCAGGGTCTGGGGAAATAATACCGGACAGAACTATGCAGCGAATACAGATGATACTCCGATTGCCGTCAGCACTACTACGACGACAGCGGATGGCACCCAGACGACAACGGTAGCTACGGATTCCGGTTCGACGACTACCACCACGACAACGGATACGGGCACTACTGCGGCAGATGCTGGAAATACAACACAGCCGACGACACCGACTACTGATAATGGTTCTACTACATCGACGCCTGCTACAACGCCGGCGGATTCAACTGGTACAGGTGGAAATCAAACTCAAACTTCTTCCTCTGATGGAAGTACAACTGGCGATGGTTCAGATTCATCAGATACTGGTGCAGGAACAGATACAACTCCGGCTGCTGGGACTTCTACAACCTCGGATACTGGAACAAATTAGGGCGAAGCTCATTAAAGCATGAATTCATTAGGAAATGCAGCGGCTCTGACGCAAAATTACATAAATTAACAGAAAATTAATATTTTTTCTTAAGATTTATGTTGTAACAGAATAGATTTTATGATACACTACGGCATGACGGTTCGAAAAAGCCGTAGTTTTTTTTGGCAGACATTGTTAAAAAATTAACATTCACGGCCATTGGTAAATTTTTATTTAAGAAAAGGAGATTGTCATGGCAAAAAAAGTTGTAATCGCTGGTGCATGCCGTACAGCAATCGGCAAGATGGGTGGAGAGCTTTCTACTATTCCTGCAGCTGATCTTGGTACTATCGTTATCAAGGAAGCATTAAAGAGAGCAAACGTACCTGCAGATCAGGTTGACGAAGTTCTTATGGGCTGCGTTATCCAGGCTGGCCAGGGACAGAACGTTGCTCGTCAGGCAGCAGTAAACGCTGGAATCCCTGTTGAGGTTCCTGCAATCACTATCAACGTACTCTGCGGTTCAGGTCTTTACAGCGTAAACACAGCAGCTGATCTTATCCAGAACGGTGAGGCTGATATCATCGTTGCAGGTGGTACAGAGAACATGTCAAAAGCACCTTACCTTGTACAGAATGGCCGTTATGGTTACAGACTTGGTGATGGCGTACTTGAGGATTCAATGCAGAAGGATGCACTTCATGACGCTTTCTCTGGAATTCATATGATGGAGACAGCTGAGAACGTTGCTGCAAAGTGGGGTCTTACAAGAGAAGAGCTTGATGCATTCTCAGCTTCTTCGCAGCAGAAGGCTTGCGCAGCAATCGAGGCTGGCAAGTTCAAGGACGAAATCGTTCCTGTAGAAGTAAAGAAGAAGAAGGAGACAATCGTTGTTGATACAGATGAGGGACCTCGTCCTGGTACAACAGCTGAAGGTCTTGCAAAGCTTAGATGCTGCTCAGGCCGTGAAGGCGGCGTCGTTACAGCTGGTAACGCATCAGGTATCAATGATGGTGCAGCTGCAATGGTTCTTATGAGCGAAGAGAAGGCTAAGGAGCTTGGTGTAAAGCCTATGGCTACATGGATTGCCGGCGCTATCGCAGGCTGCGATCCTCAGATCATGGGTGTTGGACCTATCTACGCTACAAGAAAGCTCATGAAGAAGACAGGCTTCACAATCGATGACTTCGATCTTTATGAAGCAAACGAAGCTTTCGCAGCTCAGTCATGTGCAGTAGCCCATGACCTTGGATTTGATCCTGCAAAGCTCAACGTAAACGGTGGTGCAATCGCTCTTGGCCATCCAGTAGGATGCTCAGGTGCACGTATCCTTGTTACACTTATGTATGAGATGGAGAAGAGACAGCTTCACAGAGGTCTCGCTACTCTCTGTGTAGGCGGCGGCATGGGTGTTGCAGCTACAGTTGAAAGATACGAAGGATAATTAAACATAAGTGGCCATTCGGCCACTTGTTTTGTGTTTTTTGGTTCTTAAACAGAAGGAGGACAAAATGAAGGTAGCCGTTATTGGCGCAGGTACAATGGGCTCAGGTATTGCCCAGGCATTTGCTTCTTGCGATGAAGTAGAAAAGGTTTATCTTTGCGACATTAAGCAGGAATTCGCTGATGGTGGAAAGGCAAAGATCGAGAAGGCTCTTTCAAAGAGAGTTGCAAAGGGAAAGATGGAGCAGGCAGCTGCTGACGCTATCACAGCAAAGATCGTTACAGGTCTTTCTGATATCGCAGTAGATCCTGATCTTGTAGTTGAGGCCGCTCTTGAAGTTATGTCAATCAAGCAGGAGACATTCAAGAATCTTCAGGACAACATCGTAAAGAATCCTGACTGCATCTATGCTTCAAATACTTCATCACTTTCTATTACAGAAATCGGCGCAGGACTTTCAAAGCCTGTTATCGGTATGCATTTCTTCAACCCAGCTCCTGTTATGAAGCTCATCGAAGTTATCCAGGGTGGCAATACACCTGATGATGTTCGTGACAAGGTTGTTGAGATTGCAAAGAAGATCGGCAAGACTCCTGTACAGGTAAATGAAGCTCCTGGTTTCGTTGTAAACCGTATCCTTGTTCCAATGATCAACGAAGGCGCTACAATCTATCAGGAAGGCGTTGCTTCAATCGAAGGTATCGATACAGCTATGAAGCTTGGCGCAAATCATCCTATGGGACCGCTTGAACTCGGCGATCTTATCGGTCTTGATATCGTTGTTGCAGTTATGGACGTTCTCTTCAATGAGACACATGACAGCAAGTATCGTTGCGCTACAATTCTTCGTAAGATGGTTCGTGCAAAGCATCTCGGCAGAAAGACTGGCAGAGGTTTCTACGTATACAACGCAGATCATACACAGACACCTGTAGATCAGCTTTGATGAACTATTAATAAATCCTAATTAGAAGGAGACATAAATCATGGATTTCACACTTGATAAAAAGCATGAGCTTTGCAGGCAGCTTTTCAAGGAATTCGCAGAGAAGGAAATTAAGCCGCATGCACAGGAGACTGATGAGACAGAGCAGTTCCCTATGATGAATGTTGAGGCTATGGCAAAGGCCGGCCTTATGGGAATCACTGTACCAAAGGAATATGGCGGACAGGGCTGCGATCCTCTTACCTATTCTATGGCTGTTGAGGAAATCTCAAAGGTCTGCGGTACTACAGGCGTTATTCTTTCAGGTCATTCTTCACTCGGTGTTGACCCTATCGTTTTCTGGGGCACAGATGAGCAGAAGGCAAAGTATTTACCAGACCTTGCTTCAGGCAAGAAGCTTGGTGCATTCGCACTTACAGAGCCTGGCGCTGGTACAGACGCTCAGGGCTGCCAGACAAAGGCAGTTGAGGACGGCGACAGCTGGGTACTCAATGGTTCAAAGTGCTTCATCACAAACGGCAAATATGCTGATATTTATATCGTTGTTGCTATTACAGATTATGTAGAAGGTAAGCACGGTATGCAGAAGAGATTCTCAATGTTCATCGTTGAGAAAGGCACACCTGGATTTACATTCGGTGCTAAGGAAAAGAAGATGGGTATCAGAGGTTCAGCTACTTATGAGCTGATCTTCCAGGATTGCCGTATTCCAAAGGAAAACCTTCTTGGTGTTCGTGGAAAGGGCTTCAACCAGGCTATGCATACACTTGATGGCGGCCGTATCGGTATCGCTTCTCAGGCACTTGGTCTTGGTGAAGGCGCAATTGACTGCTGCGTAAACTTCGTTAAGGAAAGAAAGCAGTTCGGTCGTCCACTTTCAGCTTTCCAGAATACACAGTTCCAGCTTGCTGATATGAAGACTCGTATGCAGGCTGCTCAGTATCTTGTATATGCTGCAGCACAGGCAAAGGCTACAAAGCCTAGATATTCTGTAGAAGCAGCACAGGCAAAGCTTTATGCAGCTGAAGCTGCTATGGCAGTTACTACAAAGGCTGTTCAGCTTATGGGTGGTTACGGATACATGAGAGACTATGATGTTGAGCGTATGATGCGTGATGCAAAGATCACAGAGATCTACGAAGGTACATCAGAAGTTCAGAGAATGGTTATCTCTGGTTCAATGCTTAAGTAATCATTTTCAGTAAACGGAATAAAGAAAGGCAAAATCATGAATATTGTTGTTTGTATAAAGCAGGTTCCGGATACAGCAGGCGGAGTAGTCTTCAATCCGGATGGCACATTAAACCGTGCTGCAATGCTTACAATTATGAATCCTGATGACAAGGCAGGTCTTGAGGCTGCTCTTCGTCTGAAGGATCAGTATGGCGCACATGTTACTGTTCTTACCATGGGTCTTCCAAAGGCAGAGGATGTTCTTCGTGAAGCTATGGCTATGGGCGCTGATGATGGTATCCTTGTTACTGACCGTGTACTCGGTGGTGCTGATACCTGGGCTACATCTACTACAATCGCTGGTGCTCTCAGAAACCTTGACTATGACATCATCTTCACAGGCCGTCAGGCTATCGATGGTGATACAGCACAGGTTGGACCTCAGATCGCTGAGCATCTTGGCATCCCAGTTATTTCTTATGCTGAGGAAGTCAAGGTTGAAGGTGATTCAGTCATCGTAAAGAGACAGTATGAGGATCGTTACCATGAGATCAAGGCTAAGATGCCTGTTCTTATTACAGCTCTTTCAGAACTCAATGAACCACGTTACATGACTCCTGGTGGAATCTTCGATGCCTATGACAAGGAAATCACAGTCTGGGGCAGAAAGGATCTTAAGGATGTAGATGATGCAAACCTTGGTCTCAAGGGCTCACCTACAAAGATCGCTAAGGCATCTGATAAGGTTCGTAAGGGTGCTGGTGAGAAGAAGACAGATCTTGATCCCAAGCAGGCAGTTGATTATATCATGAGCAAGCTTGAAGAAAAGCACATCGTATGATGGAAGCAGAAAGGATAATTTAAAATGGCTTTAAGTGATTACAAGGGCGTTTATATTTTCGCTCAGCAGGTTGACGGCGAGCTTTCAAGCATAGCACTTGAGCTTCTCGGAAAAGCAAATGAGCTTGCTCAGCCTCTTAATACAGATGTAACAGCAGTTCTCATCGGTTCAAACGTAGGTGGTCTTGTTGATACTCTTGCAGAGTATGGTGCAGACAGAGTTATCGTTGCTGATGATCCTGCACTTGAGACATATAGAACTGAGCCATATGCTCAGGTTCTTGCAGGCGTTATCAATGAATACAAGCCTGAAATCATGCTTGTAGGCGCTACAGCAATCGGCCGTGATCTTGGTCCTACAGTTTCAGCTCGTGTAGCTACAGGTCTTACAGCTGACTGTACTTCTCTTGATATCGGTGATTTCCCTCTTCAGCCAGTACCTGGCCAGGAGCAGCTTCACAATCAGCTTCTTATGACACGTCCTGCATTCGGTGGAAACACAATCGCTACCATCGCCTGCCCGAACAACCGTCCTCAGATGGCTACCGTTCGTCCTGGTGTTATGGTTAAGAGAACACCTGAGAAAGGCAGGAAGGCAGAGGTTATCAACCTTGACGCAAAGAAGTATGTTGTTGAGAACAACAAGTATGTAGAAGTCCTCAATGTTGTAAAGAACATGGAGAAGACAGTTGATATCCAGGCTGCAAAGATCCTCGTATCTGGTGGTCGTGGCGTTGGTTCAGCTGAGAACTTCAAGCTTCTTGATGACCTTGCAGATGCAATCGGCGGAACAGTTTCCTGCTCACGTGCCGTTGTCGACAATGGCTGGAAGCCAAAGGATCTTCAGGTTGGCCAGACAGGCAAGACTGTACGTCCTAAGGTTTACTTCGCAATCGGTATTTCAGGTGCCATCCAGCACGTAGCCGGCATGGAAGAGTCAGACATGATCATCGCCATCAACAAGGATGAGTCAGCCCCGATCTTCGATGTTGCTGATTACGGTATTGTTGGTGACTTAAATAAGATCGTTCCTCTTCTTACAGAGGCAATCAAGGCTGAAAAGGCAAAGAACGCATAATCTTTTTATAAAAGAGATTTCATATTTACCTCCGTCAAAAGACGGAGGTTTTTCTTTTATTACGAAACTTGACAATTATAAATGTGCTGATTAAGATGAAAGCAGTGCTAAAACTTATTACCAAATAGAAAATAATTGATGAAATTATGAGTAATTTTAGAAATAAAAAAATCAAATATCCAGATGAGTTTGTTGACGGCATGGACAAGTATGTGGAGAGGCTTCCTATTGAGGAAGAAAAAAGAAGAAGGCTTTCCCAGTTCCTGCACAAATCATCAGGAAGGCTTCTTGACATAGAGACAGCGGGAAATCTCATTACGTCATGGCTTAAGGAAAATGTTCCTGAAAAAAACGATGCAATCAGGGACCAGACACTTGATGCAGTCCGTGAGGCAAGAAAGCTTTCGAAGCGGATCAGGGAGAAGAGAATTATTTCTAATACGAAAAAGCTTTATTCCTATGATGAGAATAAAGGTAATGTCAGTAAAGCTGTTTCTATTTTAAGCTTTTCCCATGAGATCATAGAGTACGCAGACTCATTTTCGAAGAAGGAATATTTTGGCTCTGTACGTGAAAGATACAAGGATGATCTGAAGCAGACACCAGCATCTATTATTCGTTCTTTTTCAAAATCTGAGGGTATACTCCGTGGACATCTCGAAATGGCTCGTACCGTAAAGACAATGAAAAAAGCTGGAAGGGCAGTGATTTATGATCCGCTTTTATCTCTTCTGGCAAAGGATAACACGAAGTTTAAAGACCAGTTTCTTCTGAATCTTCATAGTTTTATTCGTGAGGGAGGGCATTTAGATCTCATCATTGAAACAGACTGCAGCATAGGCCCAATAGAACAGCTTATATTTTTCATGCCGATAATTCTATCAGACGATGCTACAGTATTCTTCCATAGCGGTGTGAAAAATCATGACAAGGTACCGTTTTTTATTGATATGGACAGGATTTTTGGCTATGGCCTGTATTCAGAAAATGAAATGGATTCCGGCCGTGGAAATATAGTACTTAAGAAAATGGTGCTCTCAAAAGTTGAGCAGCATTATCAAAATATCCTAAAAGCCTCTACTGCAGTCGGGAGAACATACCTGCCTGACAGAAGAAATGAGTTTATAGATTTTTTAAGAGAAAGTGACATATTTTCAGCTGATGCGACAAGGTACAAGATTGCCCTGCCTTTATTTACTATGCACGAAAAAATGCTGAAGAGGATTCTTGACGATAATGGAGTCACGGATGAAAATGCCGATTTTATATTAAATTATAGAAAGCTTCAGAAGAAAATATTTGAAAAGGCATCTGAAGAACATAGTATTCATATTTTTATCCCTGACATTGAATCAGAAGCAGAGGACAAGCTATATCCAATCGATCTCGCCGGAATACTTTACCCTGCTCCGCTTTATTATTCCAGAGAAGACTTTATGAAGCATCTTTGCTGGACTGTCGATTTCGCTGACGAGAACCCAAATTCTCAAATCCATATCTCTAAAGAAAATTATTTTTCAAATATCGAGGCCACCCTTATCGGTACTTCCAGCCTCATCATCACCAAACCCCGCGACCCGGCGGTACATCTTATAATTAATATTAAACAATAATACTCGCTCCCGCAAAAAAATGTACATCTGAAAAACCCGTTCTTTTACTTAAAATTTACAATACCGTGATAGATTACTTTACAATTCCCCTTTAAACTCTATTTTTGTCAGCCGGGTAGTGGCTGATAGCTTACTAAGAATGTATTTTAGATAAGTTGGTAGAAAAAGAAGGAGAATTATAATGAAAGCAAAGAAGATTGTTTCAATGAGTCTTGCTCTTGCAATGACAGCTACCTTATTCATTGGCTGCGGCTCAACAGACACATCAAGCGACACAACTGACACAACTACTGATTCAACAGCTGATGCATCGGGTTCTGATACATCAAGTGATGCCGGAAGCGACAGCAAGGCTGCAAGCGACCTTTCAGGTTCTGTCAGCACAAACGGTTCTACATCAATGAAGGATGTCATCGGTGCACTTTCAGAGCAGTTCATGCAGGACAATCCTGGTGTTACGGTTACTTATGATGGTACTGGCTCAGGTACAGGTATTGAGCAGGCTGCATCAGGCGGTACAGACATCGGTCTTGCTTCAAGAGACTTAAAGGATGAGGAAACAGCCAAGGGCCTTAAGCAGACAACAATCGCTCTTGATGGTATCGCAATCATCGTAAACAAAGACAACAAGGTAAAGGATCTTACACTTGACCAGATCAAGCAGATCTACACAGGCGAAATCACAAACTGGAAGGATGTCGGCGGCGACGATGCAGCTATTTCTGCAATCGGCCGTGAGGCAGGTTCTGGTACAAGAGATGGTTTCGAATCTGTTACAGATACAAAGGATGCTTGCAAGTATGAGTCAGAGCAGACTTCTACAGGCGGCGTTATCCAGACAGTTCAGTCAAATCCAAACGCTATCGGTTATGCTTCATTCTCAGCAGTAGAAGGCCAGGATGGCATTACATCTCTTACTGTTGAAGGTGTTGAGTGCAACGAAGCAAATATCTCAGATGGTTCTTACAAGGTACAGCGTGATTTCAACCTCATCACACTTGACGGCAAGGACCTTTCACCTGCAGCCCAGGCATTCTATGATTACGCTACATCAAAGGATGCAGCAGCACTGATCGAGAAGGCTGGCGCAGTTCCTGTAAATAAATAATTCATAAAAATAAATAGTAAGAAATGACATGGCGCAGACCAGATGGGCTGCGCTTTTGCTAACTAAAAGAAATCAAAGATTTTCAAGGGGTAGTTATGGGTACTCAAAATGAAAAAGGCGTGTCCGACACGGATGCCCTTAAAGATAAAAGACATTCCCGTACAGTCGAAAACGTGATTCATGGAATATTCCTAGCATGCGGCGTGATCGTAATAGGTTTTGTCCTTGCGATTTCTATTTATCTGGTCGTATCAGGTATTCCGGCAATCGTAAAAATCGGCTTTGGAAAATTCATATTCGGAACAGAATGGGCCTCTACAGCAGCTGATCCAAAGTTCGGCATCCTTCCATTCATTCTCTCCAGTGTTTATGGCACATGCGGCGCAGTAATCATCGGTGTGCCAATCGGATTATTTACGGCAGTTTTCCTTGCAAAGGTGGCTTCGCCAAAGGCGGCGAAAGTCATCAGGGAAGCAGTAAACCTTCTCGCAGGCATTCCATCTGTCATCTACGGTCTTGTCGGCATGATTGTTCTCGTGCCCGCAATACAGAAAATGTTCAAGCTTTCAAATGGTTCTACTCTTCTTGCAGCTATCGTAGTTCTAGCCATCATGATTCTTCCCTCTATTATTAATGTTTCTGATACAGCTCTTCAGGCTGTTCCAAGAGAATATGAGGAAGGCTCACTTGCACTTGGCGCAACAGAAATTGAAACATATTTTAAGGTTGATCTGAAGGCCGCATCAAGCGGAGTCGCTGCCGCTATCGTACTTGGTATCGGCCGTGCGATTGGTGAAGCCATGGCCATCATCATGGTTTCAGGAAATGTTGCAAACATGCCTGGTCTCTTAAAGCCAGTCCGTACACTTTCTACTGCAATTGTTTCTGAAATGTCTTATGCTGCATACGGTTCACTTCAGAGAGAGGCACTTTTCTCTGTCGGACTTGTACTCTTCGTATTCATTATGATTATTAATGTTATTCTTAACATGCTGATAAAGAGGGGGTCTGAATCATGACAGATAAAAAGAGCGCAGGAAGGCGCGCATGGAATGCTACCATGAAAGCGCTGATGATTATCGGTGCCGTTCTTACGATCACAATCCTCGTCTTCGTAATTGGCTATATCTTTTACAGAGGTATTCCTCATCTTACTTGGCAGCTTGTTTCAGGTACGACGTCATACCTGAATGATACGATTGGTATCCTGCCAAATATGCTGAATACACTTTATTTTATTGTTCTCACGATGCTGATTGCGCTTCCACTTTCAATCGGTGCTGCTGTTTATCTTACAGAGTATGCAAAAAAGGGCGCCTTTGAAAACATCATCGAGTTTGCGACAGAGACGCTTACCGGTATTCCTTCCATTATCTTCGGTCTTGTCGGCATGATCGTTTTCATGCAGGCATTTGGACTTAAGGCCGGACTTCTTGCAGGTTCACTTACACTCGTTATGATGATCACGCCAATCATCGTCCGTACGACACAGGAAGCCTTAAAGACGGTTCCAGATTCCTACCGTGAAGGCGCGCTTGCGCTTGGTTCCGGAAAGTGGCACATGATCCGTACCGTCGTGCTTCCAAACGCAATCGACGGAATCTTAACAGGCTGCATCCTTGCCATCGGACGTATTACAGGTGAATCTGCCGCACTTCTTTTCACGGCCGGCATGGGACTTGCACTTAACGATTTCTTTACAGCTATGCAGTCATCATCCGCAACACTTACCGTAGCGCTTTACCTTTATGCAAGTGAGAACGGCGAAGTCGACACTGCCTTCGCAATCGCAGTCGTCCTTATGATTATTACACTGCTCATCAACTTTGCTGCAGGCAGAATTGGTAAAAGGAAGAACAAATAAGTTTTCATGTTCATGCATTAGAAAGAGTAAAAAATGGAAAAAGGCATAATAATGGATGTCACGGACTTGAATCTCTGGTATGGAGAGAAACATGCACTTCATGGCGTCTCAATGAAAATCAGCGAACACAGAATCACAGCACTCATCGGTCCTTCCGGCTGCGGTAAATCAACCTTCCTTCGTTCCTTAAACAGAATGAACGATCTCGTTGAAGGCTGCAAGATTACCGGAAAGGTTGTCTATCAGGACAAGAATATCTATGATCCTGATGTCGATGTCACAGGACTTCGTAAGAGAATCGGCATGGTTTTCCAAAAGGCCAATCCGTTCCCGATGTCTATTTATGACAACATCGCTTACGGTCCGAGAATTCATGGCATAAAGAACAAGGCAAAGCTCGATGAAATCGTAGAGCAGTCATTAAAAGATGCAGCCATATGGGATGAGGTAAAAGACAGGCTGAAGTCTTCCGCCCTTGGCATGTCAGGTGGACAGCAGCAGAGACTCTGCATCGCAAGAGCGCTTGCCGTACATCCTGATATTCTTCTCATGGATGAGTCAACATCAGCACTTGATCCTATTTCAACAGGCAAGATCGAGGAACTTGCAGTCAAGCTTAAAGAGAACTATACTGTCATCATGGTTACGCATAATATGCAGCAGGCAGTACGAATCTCTGATGACTGTGCATTCTTCTTACTTGGAGACCTGATTGAGTTCTCCAGCACTGACAAGATGTTCTCGAAGCCGGATGACAAGAGAACAGAGGATTACATTACAGGAAGGTTCGGTTGATTATGCGTACAGAATATGAAAAGCAGCTTGCAGAATTAAAGTCAGACATCATAGAGCTTTGTATGGCTACAGAGCAGGCAATCAGGAAAGTCACAGATGCACTTCTTGACGGAGACGTCATGAAGGCAGAGACCATTAAGAATGATTATGAGTCAATCAGCTCTCAGGAGAGAGACATCGAGACACTCTGCATGAGAATCATCATGAAGCAGCAGCCAGTTGCTACTGATCTTCGTGAGATTACGGCAGCACTGAAGATGGTCACAGACCTTGACAGAATGGGCAACCAGGCAGAGGATATGGCTGAGATTATCCGCCATGGCTTTGCACTGAATCCACCCAAGGATCTTCATTTTGATGACATGTCTGAAGCTACCGTAAAGATGGTTTCAGAGAGCATCGATTCCTTTGTAAAGAAGGATGAGAATCTTGCAAATACAGTCATCAAGTATGATGATGTAGTCGACAATTATTTTGACGACATCAAGAACCTGCTGATCAATAAAATAAAGGAGGGCTCAATTGATGTCGAGGCCATGACGGATTATCTCATGCTTGCAAAGTATTATGAGAGAATTGGTGATCATGCTGAGAATGTAGCTGACTGGGTGATCTTTTCACTTGGCGGGGAAATTGAGAAATGACAGATACTGAAAACCATGACATTGGTTTTGGAAAAAAGATTTATATTGTAGAGGATGATGACAGTGCAAGGGAGCTGACTTTGTATGCCCTTAAGACTGCCGGGATGGAAGGGGTTGGATTTCCTGATGGAAAGTCCTTCTGGAATGGCATGGAGGATGGTTTTCCTGATCTTATTCTTCTTGACATCATGCTTCCGGGCGGTGAAGATGGAAGTGATATATTAAAGAAGCTGAAGGACGACCGTGCCACAAAAAATATTCCTGTCATCATGACGACTGCAAAGGGTACAGAATATGACAAGGTCCGTGAGCTTGACAACGGAGCAGATGATTATCTTGTGAAGCCATTTGGCATGATGGAGATGATTTCCAGAATCAAGGCGGTTTTGAGGCGAATCAAAAAGTCTTCAAAAGGTAACGAAGGTGTTGTCATCATTGGTGATTCCAGAATTGTGATCAATGACGAAGCACATACTGTCACATTAAACGGTGAGCCACTCGAGCTTACCTTAAAGGAATATGAATTACTTAAGCTTTTCCTTAACAATCCGGGAAAGGTATTTACAAGGGACAATCTTCTTCTGACTGTCTGGAATGAAGAGATTCCTCCCGAGACGAGGACGGTCGATGTACATGTCGCCTCACTCAGGAAAAAAATAAAGGATTTTGGCGACAGACTTGAAACTGTACGTGGAGTTGGGTACAGGTATGACAAAGAAGATCTTTAATTCAATATTCTGGACGGCGATGTGTGTATTTATCGCCGCCTTTTTTTTAATCGAGGCGGCCTCGTATTATTATGATACGGTGGATAGCAAAAAGCAGCTTATTTATACGACGGACAATATTGCAAGAGCGATGAACGACGGTGAAAGCGATTTTCTTTCTTCATTTTCGGAGAAGGGCTATCGCATGACCTGGATTGCAAAAAATGGTGTTGTCCTTTATGATAATCAGAGCAATGCTTCAAAGATGGACAATCATCTAAGCCGTCCTGAGGTGCAGGCCGCCCTTAAAAACGGGACAGGCGAAAGCGAAAGGTATTCAAATACAATACTTAAGACGGAAATTTATTACGCTGTTCGCCTGAAGGATGGAACAGTCTTACGTTCCGCAATGGTATTAAACTCATTCTGGTGGCGGATTCTTTCGGAGCTTCAGATTATTATCTTTATTTTTATTGTCATAGTTGTCGCGTCTCTTATTGTAGCAAAGGGACTGGCTGAAGCTCTGACCAGGCCGCTTAATAATATCGATCTCGACCACCCGATGAAGAGCATGAGAAAAGACTATAAAGAGATTATGCCTCTCATCGAAAGGCTTGAAGCAGAGCAGGGTGCCATGCGAAATGAAGAGAGAATGCGTGAAGAAGCAGAAGAGCTTCGAAGGGAATTTACGGCAAATGTCTCACATGAACTGAAGACACCGATTCATACGATTTCAGGCTATACAGAGCTTCTAAAGAACGGACTCGTCCAGGAAAAAGACTTAGGCGAGTTTTCCGAAAAAATTTATAAGGAAACCCAGCGTATGAGTAAATTGGTGCAGGACATCATAGAGCTTTCGCATCTCGACGAGGGTGCCTCGAATATGGAGTGGCAGGAGAATGATCTTGCAGCAATTGCGCGTCTCTGCGTCGACAGATTAAAGCCCCTTGCAGAAGAAAATCATATTACCCTGCAGTTCTGGTCAGTTCCCGTAAAGATGCGCTGCATCCCGACACTCTTAGAAGAGGTCGTCACGAATCTTACCGAGAATGCAATCAAGTATAATAGGAAGGATGGTGTGGTCACGGTTTCTGTTCAAAAAGATGGACTTGGTGAAAATGCAATCTTGACGGTACAGGATACAGGAATCGGAATCCCGAAGGAACATATTGACAGGATTTTCGAGCGCTTCTACCGAGTCGATAAGAGCCACTCCCGGGCAGTCGGCGGGACTGGCCTCGGGCTTTCCATCGTAAAGCATGCCATACTGATTCATAAAGGAAAGATCGATGTTGACAGTACGCCGGGAGTTGGGACGACGATGAAGGTGACAATCCCTGTTAATTTGTGAAGAAATTTATTAATAATTGAGTAATAGGCTGACACAAAGTGTGTTGTTAAGGTTGTGTCAGCTGAATTCATCAAAAAAGCTCCGGCGAATCCGCCGGAGCTCTTCTTGTATTTTCAGCTCAATTTAATCAGAAGTCATATTCGTCATAAAAATCAGATGAGTTATTAGTGGTAAGTCCATACCAGTAACTCATGATCTGAAGATGGCCGAAAAGCTGCATTGCATATTCTACCATAATAAACTCCTTTCTCCGGGGAACAAAACCCGGTCAAATTCTTACAAGGATGTTTTCTTATTTCCTTGTACATTGCGTAGTATAGCCTTGAAAGGAGATTCGTGCTTGCCACATAGGAAAAAATAGTAGCCAGATTTTGCATTCTTGACAAATGTGTTATTATGTTTGACAGGCGTTTCATTTAAAGCATGATAAAAATTACACTGCATCTTATGAAAATGCTGTTTTGAAATAATCCATCAATTCGAGGAAAGAAAATGAAAAATTCAAAATCCATGAATCTTCTTGAAGGATCTCTGTGGGATAAAATACTGATCTTTGCAATTCCATACGCTCTGACTTGTGTGCTGGAGCAGCTTTTTAATGCAACTGATGTTGCGGTCGTAGGATTTTATGTACTGAATTCCTTCGGTCAGGCCTGCACGACTTTTACTGCACAGAATAATGGCGCGGGAAATGAGAAAGGTGTAAGAAAAGCCTTGGCTGGTCGCTTCTTCTCGGAGGAATCTTTACATTTATCACCTGCGTCCTGATGCTCATTTTCGGACATCCCATTCTTTCCCTTTTCAGTAAAAATGAAGAGGTCATTGAAGTCGGAATCACAAGAATGGAATATATTTTTGCTGGATATATTTTTAGTCTTTTTCAGGAAGTTCTTGCAGGAGCGCTTCGAGGATATGGACATTCGCTTATCCCTGCACTCTGCGCACTAATCGGCATATGCGGAACCAGAATCACCTGGGTGCATACCTATTTCAAAGCGCATCGCACCTTTGCCGCATTAGTAATGGCATATCCGGTCAGTCTTTCCATCACGGCATTTGCAGTCGCAATTGTATGGATTATTTATGTTCATATTTTAAATCATTAATTGCGATTTTTTCTCTATGTGCAAGAGGATTCTGCTTGTTTACAATAAGGCAGTGGTGAACCTCAAAAAGAAGGTTGAAATCATATTTTGAACCATTTAATGGACCATCAAGGATCCCTATCTCTATATTATTTTCATCTAGTTCCTTCAGTATTTCCTGCGTAGGCATTTCCCATAGTTTTAGCATTCTATCTGGAAAATTATGATTGAAATCGTCAATGAAGGATACATCGAAAAGCTGGGGAACATCGTAAGTGCAGTAAATGCTGATCGTTTTCTTTTCTGTTGTTTTATATGAAAGGTCGATTTAAGAAAATAGTGGCAGGAGTACTCACAGCAAGTCTGAGTATCCTCACATTAGCAGGCTGCGGCGGTAGTTCTTCAAGCAGTTCAAAGAGCAGTGATTCATCAGATGATGAAGCTGGTAAAGAATTAAACGTAATGGTTTGGGATGGTT
>ONHZ01000055.1 GCA_900317755.1 uncultured Lachnospiraceae bacterium | reverse complement strand
TCTTACTCATCTTCCTCATCCTCCTCATCTTCATCAGAAGAATCCTGCTCAATGGCATAGAGTCCCTGAATAATAGCAAAGAGAAGCATTGTCGAAACAAGCGAGCTTCCGCCGTAGCTTACCAGTGGAAGGGTAACACCAGTTGAAGGTATGAATTTTATTACTCCGCCAATCATAATGAAGACCTGTGCACCATAGCAGGTTCCAAGGCCTAAGGCGATCAGCCTGTAAAAATCATTTGAGATCCGGAGAGATATATTCAGTGTCAGCATCAGATTGCCTACACATAGAAGAATCAGGCAGAGAGCGAATAACGCACCAAATTCTTCTGTAATCGCAGCGAAAATAAAATCTGACTGCGCAAGCGGAATTTTCCCAGGCATTCCCTGACAGAGTCCCGTTCCAAACCATCCGCCTGCACTGATGGCAAAAAGAGACTGTGAAACCTGATAACCGGTAGTCTTAATATTAGCAAGCGGATCAAGCCATGCTGAAACCCTCACCCTGACATGAGAAAACATCGCGTATGACATCAGCGCACCTGCCACAGAAATCCCGACGCCGCCAAGAAGGTACTTCGCATTCTTTGTCGCAGCATAAAGCATGACAAGGAAAATAATAAGAAAGATTCCGGCACTTCCAAGGTCCCTGGACAGCACCAGAATTCCGATATTCATAAATGCCAGCACTGTTGTAATAATCACATGTATGGTCTTTACGGAAGAATACAGCATGGAAGCAATGAAAAACACAAAAAGTATCTTTACAAATTCGGAAGGCTGGAAGGTGACACCGCCAATGGCGATATTCAGCTTTGCGCCATAGACTGTCTGTCCTTTCACAAGGACAATCCCAAGAAGTACAACAGAAAGCGCAAAATATAAATAAGCAAGCTTGTCAAAAATCTTGACTTTTTTAATAATAAGCGGAACAAATGCGGAAATGACGATGCCGATCGTCGCAAATGTAAGCTGCTTAATCGCCCGATCAACTGAAAGCCTTGTAAGCATCATGAAGCCAATGCAGAGAAGCATCGCCATATTATCCACAAGTACCTTTGATGAATCCGCATAGGCATTCCTGAAAATCAGAATCATCATGGTGAAGAAAATGATCTCAATCAGCGTAACGACGATGATTTTCGGTTCAAGCATATTTAAGAATAATACGAGGTTGCCATTTATTAAAATCAGGAATAAATACGCCGTCTGGCGCCTGAATCTGAAGCTGTCCTTTTTCTTTGAGCCGGATGATTTCAGTGCTGCGTAGCTGTCATATGTAAAAACGGCGAGCCAGAACAGCATTGTAAATCTGGAAATTGAAGTAAATAACGAAACCAAGTCACTCTACCCCTCTGTGGAAATGTCCTCTGGTAGTATTCTTTAATATTTCTGTGTCCATGGTATTATACCCTTTTTCATCTGATAATGAAAATACATATGAGAGCACTTTGTTCACATCTGCTTCAGCTTCGTCAGTGAAATCAATACGGAAATTCCTGATGCCAAGAGCATGAATATGCTCTGACTCATGTATTAATTCTGTCGGAACAGAATTATAGAGTGTGTTCTGACAAAACAAACAGTCCTCGCAGTCAAAGAATTTCTTTCCAAGCCTGTCGACATAATATGCCTTTTGCCTGTGGATCTCTTTGTTTTTCCTATCAGCGCTGTCTATTCGAAAATCCATCTTCTCAAAAACTGCTTTATGGCAGCCCTCTGTATTTCTGTAAATACAATCCTGAAGGTGCATGAGCGCTGTCTTCCCGTAAATTGTCATCATAAATCCGCGAAGGTCTCTGTGACGGAGTTCATTTTCATTCAGTTCATATGGCACGGACTGCTTTTCGTATCCTAGCGACTTCAACGCTTTGCCAGAATAATCAGAAAATGAATAGATTTCAGGTGACAGATAAATTTTTGCAGGTGCAATGCCATGGTCTTTCAAGAAATAAAGTGAATCATATGAAGATGCGAAGAATCCTTTTATGTCAAAATCTTCTGCCTCTTTCATGATGCGTTCAAGATGTTTCCTGTCTTCATTCCTTATGACTGATGGAAGATCGATAAATATATTCTTGCGTGCGATGACATTTTCCCTGTCTTTTAGCCGTAAGAATAATGAGGCAGGGATAATAATATTTTCAACATTCTTATTTGTTATCAGTGTTGCAAGCTGATCATCAAATAGACAGGAGAAGAAATATTTTTCAGTAGAATCTGGTTTTTTAGAACTTAGACCCGGCTTGCCAGACTCTGGGCTTCCAAGGTTAAAAATATTCCTATTGAAAGCATCATTATTTTCTGCATTTGATGTCTTTCTTTTCTCGCCTTCCTTAATCTCCCACTCCGTCAGAATGTGGTCAGAAAGCGTATCAACTGCAGCTCTCTTTAGTTTCTTTATTTCTGACATCGGAATGAAAATCCCATCTTCAATATCAATATTTATCGTGCTGATTTCAAATGGCGTATCTGAAATTTCAGAAAGCTTTTCCTTTATTTCTGCGGCAGTCACTGCCCTCTTTTCAGCAGGAAATACTTTATCAGAAGAATATTCCGAAGAACAATTTTGATCTCTTTCAAGTGTCATAGAAAGGAAAATCCCATCGGTAATGCCTGCCTTAAAAATAACCTCTATCTTATTCTTCCCTGGCTTGCTGCCATGGAATGTGCCTTCAGTTTTACCTGTATGCAGTGATGAATCGTCAAAAGAAATCATATCCTTTGATGACCTTTTATAATAATAAGATGAAGAAAAGTTTCCGCGGTTTCCAAGAGCAAGTAAGTAATCCGTTGCTTCCTTCATATATTTTTTATCGTTTATGATATTTTTGTCTTTGGAATAAGCGTCAAGAAAATTCCTGTAAACTGAAGTCACACCTGATGCATATTCCTTTGACTTCATCCGGCCTTCAATCTTAAGTGAATCCACTCCGGCATCAATGAGCGCAGGGATATCAGCAAAACCGCAGAGATCCTTCATCGAAAGAGGAAAGTAGTCATGATCCGTCTGCTTCCCATCAATTTCAATACCATAGTTCAGTCGACATGGCTGTGCGCAGCGTCCACGGTTTCCACTCCGTCCGCCAATCATCGAACTCATAAGGCATTTCCCAGAATAAGAAACGCACATCGCACCATGCACAAAGACCTCGAGCTCCATACCGATAAGTTTTTTTATTTCTTTTATTTCAGCAATGGAAAGTTCCCTTGAAAGCACTACCCTGTCTGCACCGAGTTCCTTAAAAAATAATACGCCATAATGAGAAGCTACTGACGCCTGTGTGCTCACATGAAGAGAAAGTCCAGGAAAATTTTTCTCTAGAAAATAATATACGCCAATGTCCTGAACAAGAATTGCATCTATCCCTGCCTCATAGAATTTCTTTACATAGTCATAGAGGTATTTTTCGATTTCCTGATTTTTTAGTAAAGTATTTACAGTAAGATAGGCTTTTTTGCCATAAATGTGCGCGAAGTCTATGGCATCAAGAACTTCATCATCAGAGAAATTCTTTGCATAAGCCCTTGCACCAAAAAGAGAGCCTGCAAAATAAACTGCATCGGCTCCCTGTTCAATAACTGCTTTGAAAATGGATAAATCCCCTGCCGGAGAAAGAAGTTCTGGCATATTAATCTCCATCGGATGAATCTACAGGACCAAGCAAAGCATCTTCAAGAGATGCTTCAAGCTTTTCTTTATTCTTCAGAAGCTCTGTCTTGTCATTCTCAAGAGAGGCTACCTTCTTCTGAAGATCCTCGATCTCAAGCTTGTTTCCAATGAGCTCATGCTTCAGATCATAAATATTCTTGTCTTTTTCAGTAATATCGCTTTCGTATTTTTCGGCAAGATCCTTTGCTTTGAAATAATCATCCGCAATATTTATTTCAAGAAGAACATTCCTAAGGTCCTGGGAAAGATGCTTGTACTCATCGAAATCCTTGAATTCGGCAAGCTTGGAATTAATATATGATGCGACTTTCTGAAGATATCCCTCTTCCTCATAGCCGCTTAGATTGTAAACACGCCCATCAATAAGGACTTCTGCACTTTTCTTTGCTGACATATATTAACTCCCAAACTTTGTAACATGAAGTCATATCAATAATAAATCCTTTGTTTATCTGACTTCACATGAATTTTATGTAATAATCTGACCGAATATCAAACGTTCAAAATACACCCAGTCAAAACATAAAAAATATTATAATGATTTACAATAATAAATTCAATAAAAATTATTCGTCATAAGGCAGGCCGAAATGTTCATAACAGAGCTTTGTTGCTACCCTGCCCTTCGGTGTTCGATTTATGAAGCCATTCTGCACGAGGTATGGTTCATAGACATCTTCTATTGTTCCAGAATCTTCACCTAAGGATGCAGCAAGCGTATCAAGTCCTACAGGTCCTCCGCTGAATTTCTCCATGATGGTCGTAAGAAGCTTCCTGTCAGAAACATCAAGTCCGTACGAATCTACTTCAAGCCTGTCTAATGCCTCTCTTGCAACTTCTTCTGTAATCTTGCCATCATACTGTACCTCAGCAAAATCACGGACTCTCTTTAGGAGCCTGTTAGCAAGCCTCGGCGTGCCACGGGACCTTCTGGCTAGTTCATAAGCACCCTTATCATCAATTGGGACATTTAATTTCTTTGCAGAATTCAGTACTATTATTTTAAGTTCCTCTGGTGAATAAAATTCAAGGTGGAAAATCACGCCGAATCTGTCCCGGAGCGGTGCAGAAAGAAGCCCTGCCCGGGTCGTCGCACCAATTAGCGTAAAGTGTGGCAGATCAAGCCTGATGGAACGGCCTTCCTGACCTTTTCCAATCATGATGTCTATCACATAATCCTCCATCGCAGGATAAAGAACTTCTTCTACCTGACGGTTCAGACGGTGAATCTCATCAATAAATAAGACATCATTTTCCTGAAGTGAAGTAAGGATTGCCGCCATTTCGCCTGGCTTCTGGATTGCAGGGCCAGAGGTAATTTTGATGTTGACACCCATTTCATTTGAAACGATTCCTGCAAGAGTCGTCTTTCCGAGGCCGGGAGGACCATAGAGAAGCACATGGTCAAGAGCTTCCTTTCTGTCCTTTGCAGCCTTGATGTATATTTCAAGATTTTTCTTCACCTTATCCTGACCGATGTAATCATCTAAGGTCTGCGGCCGGAGCGTAGGCTCGGTCTGAATATCTTCTGCAGTAATTTCAGTTTTTATAAGTTTTCTGTTTGGCATTTGCTATTTACTTAAAATTTTTTCTCAATTATTCGTAATCTACTAATTTTTCTCAGAGCTTTATTATGCAAGATTTTTAAGTGCTTCTTTTACAAGCACATTTGTGCTCATAGTTTCTGCATCTGGAACCTTCCTCACTGCCCTAAGCGCTTCGGTAGTAGAATAACCCAGAGCGACAAGAGCAAGGTAAGCATCATTCTTCTCATCAGTATCCATATTTGAAAGCGCTATCGCACTATCATCTTCTGCACCTTCAGTCATAAACTCAGGATCAATCTTATCCTTCAGCTCAAGGATAATTCGCTGCGCTGTCTTTGCACCGATTCCAGGTGCCTTTGAAATTGCCTTCGCATCTGATGAAAGTATGGCATATTTCAGGTCTGTCTCAGAAAGAACGGAAAGAATAGAAAGCCCTGCCTTCGGTCCGACGCCATTTACAGAAATAAGCATGAGAAACAGCTTTCTCTCCTTTTCTGTCAGAAAACCATAAAGCCCGACGCCATTTTCAGAAACCTGAAAATAGGTAAAAATCCTGACTCCGTCGTCACTCTTGTGTAGCCTTGAAAGATCGGTCTGAGACATAGAAATCTCATAACCTACTCCGCCCTCAGTCTCTATTACGACAGCGTCTTCCAATATATATTCAACTTTTCCTTCGATAAAATAAAACACTTATGCACCTAAAGATATAACTTTTTCCAAGCTTTTATTAGAAATCCTATTGGCATCAAATATCATTATTATTTTTTATTATTGGCTTTATTCGTTTTAATACTTCTGCAGAAATGATGCCAATCAGAAGTCCTGTGAGAAAGCCTGCAATTAAAAGTACCGGTAAATAATAACCTACCAGATAATTTTTTACAATAAGGATTGCGCAACTGAGCTGCCCGATATTATGAAGCAAGCCTCCGAAAACTGATACGACCTGAATTGAAGGCTTGAAAAATTTCTTGATAAGCCACATTCCAAGAAATGAAAAAATAGCTCCAAATAAAGAAAACATAATGGAAAAAATATTGGTAAACATGAGACCTGTTAGAATAACACGAATGATATTTACAATAAGAGCTTCCATAGGTCCGAATATGTAAAGTACCATAAGGATTGCGGCATTAGGAAGACCAAGTTTCATTCCCGGCACGCCGAAATAAAATGGGATGAGGCTTTCCACATAAGAAAGAATCATGGCAAATGCAAGAAATAAGCCAAGAAATGCTAATTTCCTAGTGGACATTTTTCTATTTTTCTGAGTTTTATCAGTCATTAATGATATTTCAATCTTTTATTATTAGTGATATTTGCAAAAATTTCCAAACGTTGTTCGAAAATATTTATTACAGCAATCATTATTGAGCAACTGTATCGTAGTCGGCTTTTTTGTCTCCAGATTTTACGCTGATTACGACCCTGTTCGGAAGGCATACGATTTCAGAATTTGCATCGTTTTTCTTTCCCTGCTTAATGCAGAGCTTGTCCGGGCAGGTTGCCTCAAGCATAAAAATTTTGCCGTCCTTGATTTCTGCAGTATTCGTGACATTGCCATCGCTGTCAGTGATCGGAATCTCCTGATCTTCGTTCAGCGAATATGTTCCGAATAATTCACCGTCTACTGTGATTTCAGCATAACTTCCATTCTGTTTTATCATATAGAAAACAAGGACAACTACTGCAATTATTACAAGTACAACTGTCAAAATAATTGTGTCCCTGGGCTTCATAGTGAAGTCAGTATTTTCTGTAACTGAGTTATTATCGGATTTTTCCATATTATTTTCTAACTCTTAATTTCAGGAGTTCAACGCTTAAACAATTTCTCCGAAATAATAGAAGTTCATGGCTTTATCCAGGTGCACTGGAACTATTTTTCCGATCAAATCTTCGCTTCCATGGAGATGCACAACGGCATTATTTGAAAGCCTTCCAGTAAGAAGATTTTCCTCACGTTCATTCTTTTCTTCTACAAGTACTGGCATTACCTTACATTCAAGTTTCTTAGTCTGCTCTGTGCCAATATCCTGGACTTTTTTTAAGAGACGAGAAAACCTGTCCTTTACCACTTCTTCTGGAATCTGGTCATCACGCTTTGCCGCCGGAGTCCCTGTCCTCATCGAATAAATAAATGTAAATGCTGAATCAAAGCGAACCTTTTCTACCACGTCCATCGTATCAAGAAAATCGTCCTCTGTCTCACCAGGGAAACCGACCATGATATCTGTCGTAAGTGAAATATCCGGAATCCTTTCGCGTATCTTTGATGCAAGAGCCAGGTAGCTTTCTTTTGTATAATGCCTGTTCATTTCCTTAAGTACCTTCGTACTTCCCGACTGAAGTGGCAAGTGGATGTGATGGCAGATCTTGTTTGATGCAGCTATTTCGTCAATCAGCTCATCTGAAAGATCCTTAGGATGACTCGTCATAAAACGTATTCTCTTTAGGCCATCGATTTTCTCTATTTCACGCAGAAGGTCAACAAAGTTCATCTCACCGCCCGAAACGGATGAGCCTTCTGGAAACTTCTTTCCGTAGGAATTCACATTCTGTCCTAAGAGCATAATCTCAATGACACCGTCATTTACGAGCGTCTCGATTTCACGCAGTATATCCTTGGGATCACGACTGATTTCACGCCCCCTCACATATGGCACGATGCAGTATGAGCAGAAATTATCACAGCCGTACATAATATTAATTCCTTCTTTGAAAGAATATTTTCTCTCGACAGGAAGACCTTCATTTGACGCCTTATTCTCTTCAAGAATCTCCTTTACATGCTTTTCGCCAGAGAGGATCCGGTGCATCAAAACAGGAAAATTATTGACATTATGCGTACCAAAAATAAGATCAACGAAAGGATAAGATTTTCTAATTTTCTCCGCCTCGTCAGATTCCTGCATCATGCATCCGCATAGGCAGATCTTCATATTTGGATTCTTTTTCTTGTAGCCGTTTAAGACGCCCAACCTGCCATACACCTTGAGATTCGCATTTTCCCTGACCGTGCAGGTATTGTAAATGACGACATCAGCATCCTCGTCGTCACTTTCCATAAACCCTGCTGAGATAAGCGTCCCCCTCAGCTTCTCCGAGTCCCTCGCATTCATCTGACAGCCAAATGTCGTCACATGAAATGTCGGCGTGTGCCCAAGCACACTCCCAAATGCCAGTGCATCATCACGAAGCGTCTCGATTTCGGAGTCGATCTCTATATTTTTTTCTGTTAACTGTATTATGTTTTTCAAAACTCAATCCTATATATTTGTAGTAATTGAGTGCGCGAGAAGACCAAAACTATCTAAGAAAAAGTCATGATTTTACTCGTTGCTTAGCGAATTCGAGCCGGTAGGCGATGAATGAGCTTATGCAACGCAAGCAAAAATCACGAAGCCGAGAG
>ONHZ01000033.1 GCA_900317755.1 uncultured Lachnospiraceae bacterium | reverse complement strand
GCCAGTTTGATATACTTTTGTAATAACTGAATATTTTGTCACAAGATTCCCGCCAAAGATTTTATTAATTATTAAATTATCAGTTGAATCAATAACAATGGAACAAATCTGAAGAATAAAGAACTTTATTCCAAGGTTAACAACAGGCTTTATAGTTTCACTAAAATTAACAGTTGCTATAGGCTTTATAGTAATATGTTCTCTATGATAAATTACAAATAATAAGAAAAAATTAGCACATGCCCCTGCTAATCCAATAAGTATTGAAAAAACAACAAGATTTTGCGCCGGTCCAATATGAATCAATAAAAAAACGAAAAATAAAGAAATAACCGATGAAATAAATGAGGACATCGAAGTTAAAGCACTCATTTGGTAACTGAAAGCAATTGATTGGCCAATTCCAAGGAAAAAATTGACTCCAAAGAATATACTTGTTATTAACATTGGAAGTCGATATTGCACAGATATTAACCCTGATGCAATAAGGATTTCATTTATTATTATTAAGATTCCCGTAACTATAAATGACAATTTAAGCATTACGCTGGAAATAGAGCCAATAAGCTTTTTCGCTTGATCTTCATCTCCCCTTCCTATAGCCGCCGCAAGCTCATTTCTTAAACCATTAGAAATTCCTAAATCACCATTGTTCATCCAAGAAACCACTGATAATATAGTTGCCCATACACCATATATTTCAGTACCTAAATACTGAATATTTAAGCGCATATTTATCAAAGCAATAGGAATGACCGATATCTTGTAAACATAATTTAAAATCACATTGATTTTATAGTTATATTGTTTCTGCATATTTACTAAGCCTTATTTTCTTAGAAATTTTCTTTTTATATACCTGATGCAACGTGATGGAAATGGAATTCTTCTATAAATTTGATGCAACCTTTGATAGTATTCTGGCACTTCAGTATAGTATGATAAATCTACAACTTCATACTTACTGCAACTATTATAAGTATGACACCCTATAAAATCTTCACCTGAAATAATACCATTATTATTCTTGTTATCATTAATCACATGTTTACTAATTTCTTTTACATCAAAAGCCTTAATAACTTCCTCTTTATATGGTGTTACAGAATCAACTTTCCAAAATACCAAACCTCTTCCATACATACCATTTAAACAATTTTGTCCAGGACGAATAATATTACCTTCATATTCAAATAGTTTTCCTGCATTCCTAATACCAAATTCTCCTACCCCACAATCTATAGAAGTACAGTTCAAGCTTCCCTTAGATGAAATATCAAACTGTCTATTATTTACATAACATGAAATGACTTTATCCGTTTCACTATCGTCAAACATTTTCGATGTTAAAATTATACTACACTCCGGTTCATCAATAAAAATTGAGTCACAAGCAAATACCCTATCTATAAGTACCTTATCATCTTGCCATTTATTAGGAAAAGAGATGGCTTTAAAGAGTTGGATAGATTTTCTTTGAGCAGTCTCAGGCATTATATATATCCTGTTATTTTGTTTATAAATATAAGGAAAAGACAAATGGAAGGGTCTATTAATAATTATCTTTGGAGAAGTCAATAGCCTGCCATTATTTTGAATTTCGCTATATGCAATTACACCCCTCGCCCTAATGAAATCGTATAACTCATAAAAAAGATATATTTTATCAAGGTATTCAAATAAAAATGGATCTGCCATCCAATATCTTTTCGATATATTGATTTGAGGAATAACAAAAGAAAAACTGTCATCACTCAAAAATCTATCTCCATTTTTTCTTTTGCGTAGAGCAATGGTATATGCTTTTTGTCTACTCACTTATTCCCACCTTATCAACTAAATAATCTTTATAAGGTATATCTGGTTCAAATATTATCTGGCCATTATGCCACTGTCCTCGATTCTTAACAGGAGGAAACTTCATATAATCCCCATATATATTCTTAAGCACCTCATGATAATTACATGGAATTGGCACTTTTAAATACTCAAAATCTACTAAAACCGTATCCTCTATATCACTTTTTTTGCAATAATATTTTCTAACAAAGCTTTCTGGATGAGTCATTAAACCTATATATATCGAATCTTCATGTTCTTGTAAAGACCTAACATAATTATCAAAAAGTTCCGGATAATTATATTTTACTTTAATATACTTTTGATAAATTTGATGTAAAATTCTTTTTATTCCAACTCTATTAGAAAAATCCGTTTGAAAATGATAAATCTTATAAAGCCATTTATCTCTATGTCTTAATTGTCTTTTAAGATCTGAATCTTTCTCTGGTTTTCCATCCAATACATGAATATCTATATATATGCCATTGTTATACGGCATACCAATATTTGCTATCACTGCCCCGGTAGTTTCACTATTTCGAAGCCTAGCATATCCTAAAGGATAATTAGGGTCATTCAAACCAGTCTGAAGAAAATACGGATATTGAAAATAGTTTACCGACACCTCAATAAATCTATTATAATTCTCACGTGTCATACAAACATCAAAGTCATCGTCCCAGGGAATAAATCCCTTATGCCTTACTGCCCCTAACATTGTCCCCGCAAAAGTACAGAATGGAATATTATTTTCATTGCATAATTTTTCGAATTTTTGATAAAGATCTAGCTCAATAGCCCAGACTTTCTTTTGTTTTTCCGTAACCTTATATCCATCCCTAACTTCAGGATCTAAAAAATCTATTGGACAATGATATTTTTCCACCTTGTTCTCCTTATTTTATATATACTTTTCTCGTTACAAAAACTAAATGATTAAATAAATTATTTCAAACCAAGCTGTTGGAAATCATTTACTCTTCTCTTTCAATTTTAACGTCTGATTCAACGCATTGTCAAAAGAAGAAATAAATGCCTTTCGACTATGATGCGATTTTACGACTTCTATCACATATTTGGATTTATCTTTAATCCATTCAATATCTTTATTACTATATGACCTAATTGTTCTACTAATACAATCCTTACTACAATCATCAAGTAAAATGGCTTCATCGGCATCGAAGCCACACATCTTACTCACTATCGGAATAACTCCAACAGACATAACAGTGAGAATGGATCCTGCACAACCTTCTGCGCAAGACGGCAAAATCGTATATGCACAATAATCTGTCAAATTTTGAAATACACGACTACGAATATCTACAAACCCTACTGTCTTGATATTACTGGTTTCATAAAGTTCCTTATGATATAGATTACAAAAATCTTCTTCAGAAACAACATTACCACAAATATATAACTCTAAATCTTTGGCAGATTCCGTAAAAACCTCTAATAATAAATCAAGACCTTTATGCACCTGACCTACACTCCCAAAAAATAAAAATGCCTTAGGATTTTTTTTATTATAGTCTGGTTTAAAATCAAAATTATATCCTGTATTCTTTATATAGAACACTGGTGGCATGTTAAACTCTGAGTAACTTTTGAAACCAAATTCGTTTCCAATAAAAAAAGCAGCGTCAAAACTCTCAATTGCTTTTGATATATATCCTGATTGCCTTCTGGGCTTAAGTTTTACTCCCTTTCGTTTTTCCAAATCTAATATTCTGCTAAGTTCTTGTTCGTTTGTATATCTCAAATTCGAACTTGTTAAATAAGCAATTTTGATACAATCCCCCCTTAGATGTCCGGTATATATATCGATGTCTCTAGGAATTAGGCCAATAACCATATCGTATGTTTTCTTTAGCCTAACCTTAGAATCTGTATATTCAATAACATCCACATTATACTTATATTTTTTTAATAATATCGCTATTTGAACAGCCTGCCATTGATTCTGATGGGATTCTGAAATTTTCTTAGAATAAAATGGCGCAGTAATATATATTAATAATGCATTTTTATCAAATTTAGTATGAAAATAATTAGATATGATATTTATATTTAGTTTTCTTTTTAATTTTTGATATACTTGTTCAAAATTAATATAATTAGAAACCATAATTATGTCTTAATTAACATGCTGAACATTGTCTATTATCCTGTCACTTTCACGTATTTATATTTTAAGAATTTTCTTAAAATATATTTTTAATTTATTAATATGATAATGTCGTTTATCAATCATCCCATTTTCATATTTAATAATATTAGTTTCAGCTTTACCCAATAAAGTCTCAGAAACTCCTCCAATTGTAAAATTGGCTAATATTGAATATACTGGTATAAAGTTGATATCTTTATGTTTTGACATTTCAATAAAAAAAGCATAGTCACTCGCCGATCTGTAATCAGTTCTGTAAGTACAAATATCATTATAAATTGACTTTGAAATAAATGTGGATGGATGCATTAATGTATTTTTACTAATGTTATTAATATTATTAAATTCTATCCTTAATTCTTCTTCATCTTTATTGATAATTCTTAATTCTCCATATATAATCTGATATTTTTTATCACAATCATAATATTTACTAACTGTCTCTAAAGCATTATTTTCATAATAATCATCACTATTGATAATTCCTATTAAATCTCCAGTGGCTTTATTAATACCTTTATTCATAGCGTCATATATACCGCTATCTGGTTCTGAAAAAAAGGATATAATGTCGGGATACAACTCTTGATATTTCATAATAATATTAAGAGTATTGTCTGTCGATTTTCCATCAATGATAATATATTCAAAATCATTATAGGTTTGATTTACAACGCTTCTTATTGTTCGTTCAATTGTACTCTCACTATTATAGCATACAGTGATAATAGAAATTTTCATCTGCCATTGTCCTTTAATATAAAATTATACTAATGAATAAGCGATTCCAACATGCATTTAGCTAAAACCTAATCTACCTTACAATTTTTGAATACATATTGTATATTTCTTGTACACAAATCTTGATTGAATATTTCTTGGATGTCTCATGTGCATTTCTCTGAAGCCGCATCCTCTCCTCTGTATTATGATATATTTCTTTTATTTTTTCTGCTATGGAAGAAGGTTTTCCATAATCTATCAGTAGACCATTTTGTCTGTCCTTAATCAGTTCAGTATTCGCTCCTCCCTTTGTCACAAGCACACAAAGACCGGAGGCCATATATTCAAGTGTTGACAGTCCAAAGCCTTCTGATTTTGAACAGTTTATTCCAACGTCATATGTAGGTAAAATTTCTGGCATATTATTAGAATATCCCTTAAATGTCACGATATTCTGCAGATCATGCTGGTAAATATATTGGCAAAGATAAGAATAATATTTTTCTTTTGCTTCTCCATACAAATCCAGCCTTACATTATCACGAATATCCTGAGGCAATAATGTCAAAGCTTCTATTACCTGCTCCTGTCCTTTCTCCCGGTATATAAGTCCTGCCATCACAATATGAAGAATATTATCGTCTTGGTCTTTCTCTATTATATGATATTTATCAATATCAATTCCATTATAAATCACCTGAACTTTTGACTTAGCAATACCATGATTTATCCAGTCTACTGCAACGGCATTTGAAATAGCGATAAACTTCGTGCAGTGACTATTCATCCACTCAATCTGATGCTTATATATTGGGCTTAATCCGAAATGTGAATCATACATTTCCTGAATGTGCCATATATGGGGAATCTGATATTTCTGACTAAAGTAACCTCCTATCAAATCACGATTGATATTACTATGAATAATATCAAATGAACGAATATCTATCTCCTTCTCAATCTGTCTTATAGCCTGATAATTTTTTAAGCTTATAAAACATTTTTTGGCAGAATGCTTCAGCATGCTTAATAGCTTTTTTTTCATTGGCACGTATGTGCAGTATTTAAATCCAAATATATGATTCTCAATTCTTTGCTCATCGCAAAAAGTATTAATCAGCCCATGATGCGTTATCAGCACACAGAATTCAATATTATTATCTGTTTTCAGGGAAGAAATAATAGTTTTCGCAAGTCTCTGAGCACCATACTTATCACCATCTCCTCCAATAATATAAAGCACTCTGATTTTTTTCTTTGTCGTCATCTTCTACTTATAATCCTTATGCTTCATATAAACTTTTTTGATATCCACAAAAATTTTTCCCCACGGCAGCCTTATCTTAAATAGCCTGTAAAAAAACGCTTCCCGCCAACGGGATTTTTTAATATCTGCCCCCAATACTTTTGGATGAACAATGTAGTATGGCACTGATTTCGGCTTTGCCATATTATATTCTATTCCGTCAATGAACTCGATATCTCCGATAGCTCCAGCGTCCTGCATCTTCGGGTAATAAATAAGCGACAGCAATGCCCTGTAAGAAAGATTACTGCTGATTGTTTTGAAAGGCAGATTCATAGAAAAGAATTTTTCCACTCCTTCAAGGCAGCCATGCTGCAGCTTTTTACCAATCTCGAATGATGAAAAATCTTTTTCTTCAAGCACTGGTTCTATTATATCTTCTCCATCCTTTTTCTGATATTTAATCGTCGAGCCCACGAATTCAGGAATAAACCTTTCGAGAAAATAAATCATGGAGACTTCGTCAATCGTATTTTCTTCACCGAGTGCATAATAATAATATTCGAATCCTTTAAGTCTCTTACCGGACCCTTTCAATGTGCCATAATAAAAAAACGGAATCTCTCTGCCACCATGTGAAACCAATATTTTCTCAAGCATAAGCTGCAGGGAGCCATGCCAGCCAATATCCACTACCGCAGTGTCATCTTCAAAAAAGCCCTCCTGTCTAAGATAAGCTATAGTAAGTTCTGATATTTCATAATACTTTTGTGGAACATTTTCATGAATATACTTCAAAAGTTCTGAAACCTTCTCATTAAGTACAGGGCTTCTCATATTAAATTTCTCATCATCAGAAATATGATATTTTTTTATTTCGTTATCAAACTCACCTTCTTCAAAACCTATTTCGCTCAAGATCTCGCGTATCGTAAGCCTCTGCGTCGGAAATGTAAGGCAGATATCCCCATGATTTTCTATTGAAAGAAAATACGAAAGTCTCAGGCTTTTTCTTGAAACATAGGCATATTCTAATGAAATAGCATCATCGTTAAAATATTTCTTATAAGTCTGATAGAATAAAAAACTATCCCTTGCTAAGAATATTAATTTTTTGATATCGTGCTTCTCAGCCTGCTTTCTTATCCATAGCACATATCCAATCACAATCGGCGACAAACACTCTGTTCCTATTTTTTCAAATCTATCCGTCTCCGATGCAGTGGCATTATTAATAACCGATTTTAATGTTCTGTCATCTAACAAAACATTCTCTTTTTCCTCGTATTTCATTGGATAAATGCAATTCTCAACATATCTGTCAATATGAACTGACTTTATCCCTGCCTTTTGAGCTCCCAGATAATCTCCACGATAACTATCTCCAATATGTAATACAGTCTTTGCATCCAGTCCTTCCTGCTGCAGGAGTTTTTCAAATAATTTTCCCGACCGTTTATTAGCATCATGTTCGACCGAAACATATATGTCTTTTTCAAAAGCATCATAACCGCACTTTATTAGTAATTTCTGAATCTCGGAAGCAGAAAGATACATATCTGAAACAAAGAATATTTTCTTTCCTGCCTCCTGACAGTATTTGAAAACCTTATACATGCTAAGATTCTGCTCACATACCTGTTCTTCTAATTCAAATTCCAGAGCCGCATTTTCTGATGCTGTAAAATTAAAACATTCATCATTGTAAAAGTTTTTGAATAATTCATCATATATGCCAGACAAGGTACATTCATGGCTTTGACTTTTCTCTCTTATTGCTTTTTCAACCTCAATCCTCCTTTTCCCAAAATCTTTAAATCTGTTGCCATAACGGTTTACTAATATCCTCTCTTCATAGAAAAATAAATCTTTCGGATACAGCACATTCCTCTTGATCAGAGTATCAAACACATCGAAAGATATAACAGCATAGGAGTCTAGTACCTTTGTATCAATTATTAAATTTTGTGCATTATCCCTCGACTGCCTTCTCATTTCAAAAATACTCTTTATACTTTTTTATCAACACAATAATAAATGCCCTTATATTTTTTATAGCTGTTATTTAAATCAACAAAAACTGTATTATGCCTTGGTCGCTGCTCGCTTAAGTCTGGAAGAGCCATATAATCTCCAAAGACCTGCCTTAAATAATTATCATATCCGACAGGTATATTGATTTCAATGTCTTCAAACTTGTGCTTGATCACACTTGAAAACCACTCTTTTGGATATGGGTGTCTCAGTTCCTTTAATGCAGCAGTGAGCTCCACCAGACGTGGACTATCATCTGGCTGATACCTTGTCATTTTCTTCTCGCACTTGCTCCAGATATTATATCTCTTCTTTTTATCTGAAACTACTTTTAATAAAAAACCAACTGCGAGCCTGAAAAATTTTCCGCCATGAAATTCCGGAAGACACTGAACATTATATACTGAATATAAAATAGAAAGCACTTTTTGCCTAAAGTAGCCAAAACCGCCCGGAGCGCAGACATCCATCGGCAAAATATCAATATAAACACCATGCTCAATATCTTCATTGACACTTCTGCGGTTAATGAATGTGGTATTTAAATCTACCAGCTGCATCACGCGGTGATGGTAATTCTTTTCGAGTGTCGATCTGCAAAGCTTGTAACGTTCTTTGTCAAATTTATCCCGAAGGGTCCATAGTTTTTCATAATCTGCCCTTGGCATAAATACATCAAGGTCATCATCCCAAGGAATAAAGCCATCGTGCCTGATTGCACCTATGCAGGTACCTCCACAGGCATAATATGTCAATCCGTTTTCTTCGCAGAACCGTATCAGCTCCTCCAGAAGCTCTAACATTTTTTCCTGCAATGCTGCAATATGAAATGAATCATCTTTTATATGATGCTGCATAATAAATTCCTCATATAACATGAATACTAATATCAAGGATAATAATTAACATTCAAATTCACTTTGAACAATTTTTTCTAATCCAGAGCACCAAGAATACTAATAGTTCTTGTGACTCCATCCCGAATAGAATATTTTGGCTTCCAGCCAAGACTCATTAGCTTGGCGCCGTCGAGTCTTGCTTTTGTAGCCTTACTATAGCCATCACTTTCTACAGAATCTGGTATCTGAAAAATCACTTTCTTTCCAACACTGCCAGCGATAATTGCTGCAAGATCTTTCAGCATAATATCAGACTGCTCATCTGCTATATTGTAAGCCTCACCTGTTTTACCACAGAGTAAAACTGTTAATATCCCGCTCACTGCATCTGTAACATAAGTATAGGAATAATACTGCGTTCCTGCACTTTTAAGTACGATATCTTTTCCTTCAACTGCATTATGAAGGAACTGACTCATTGCTTTTGAATCGGTTTTGAGAAGCGTTGGTCCATATGAACGAGTTAATCGAGGAATTACTACATCCAGATTCTTCTGGCTGATATATGCCTGACAAAGTGCCTCTCCACAGCGCTTGCTTTCTGGATAACCAGCCCTCAAGGTGTTGCAGTCAATATATCCGCAGTAGTCCTCTGTAAACTTTTCTATATCTCCTCGGTTTTCACCATAAATTTCATTCGATGATGCAAATGCCACACGTTCAGCACCGTGAACACATGCAAAATCCAGCATATTTTTAAGCCCAATGATATTTGTAGTAATAGTTCCAATCGGATCTTTTGAATAGGCAAGTGGATGCGTATTACTGGCTAGATGAAGAACATAGTTCACACTTTCGTCTGGAAAATCTACTAAAGGAACATTAATATCGTGTAGGACAAATTGAAAATTTTTATCATTCCAAAAATTAAAAAATCTTTTTTCTGCTTTTTCTTCGTTCCTTCCTAATACATAAATTTTGCAATTAAGATTATTCTGAATATTCTTTTTCATCAGAACATCTACAAGAAATGAACCAATCATTCCTGTAGCACCCGAAATCAGAATAGACTTATCTTGAAGTCTGTCCCAGGGCAAAACGCACGAAGCTGTATTTTCAATATCTTCCTGATAAAGCATATTATCATAAATATTCATACATTCCTCATTTCAACCATGTATCTTTATCAGATTTCAGATAGGCCTTAAATAATTCAAGATCATCCTTCGTTGTTAGTTTAATATTTTTGTCTGACCCGGCTGCAAAATGAAGTGTCACACCAAGCTGGACCATCATAGTATTGGTATAATTAGAGCCTTGCACACCAATATTTTTTTCGTATGCTTCATGATATTTTTCATCTAATAAATCAAAACGGTACGCCTGAGGGGTTGAAACTCTCCTGATCGTCTCCCTGGGAATATAATCCTTTGTTGTTGTCTGATCTTCCTCATTAACTAAGAAAATCTGCTCATTATAAGGCATTGATGTAACCGCATTCCCATATTTTTGCGCCACAAGCAGGACATCTGATAACACCGATTCATCAACAAGCGGACGAATGCCATCATGAATAATAATGATATCATCAGACTTGGCTTTTCCTTCCAGAGAATAAATACCATTTCTAATAGAATCCTGCGCTGTAGAACCGCCTGAAACAACCCCCTTTAGCTTTGTAATATTAAATTGCTTAGCGTAAGCCCACAGAACTTCATGCCAGCCATCAATGCAAACTACTTCAATAGCATCAATCTGTGGATGTCTTTGAAAACCATCCAGTGTATAGAGAAGCACCGGTTTATCATATACATTGATAAATTGTTTTGGAATGTCCTGCCCCATTCTGTGTCCTGAACCGCCAGCAATTATTACTGCTATATTCATATAAATATATTCCTCCTAACATTTATTACCTAATTAACATTTTGTCCTGAAGATTCAGCCGTCATCTGTCCAGTTTTCACACCCTCCGTAGATTCCTTGGTAAATAGAATCTTCACAGTGGCAAAAATAATTTTCATATCTTCTACAATTGAAGGCTTTGAAATATAGGTAAGATCCATTAAAAGCTTGTCCCTGGGTGTCGTATTATACTTTCCATATACCTGTGCATAGCCGGTAAGACCGCATTTACACTGTAGACGGAGCGGCCATTCGGGCAGATTCTCAGCATACTGCTTAGATATTTCAGGGCGCTCAGGACGCGGGCCGACAATCGACATATCTCCCTTTAAGATGTTGAAAAGCTGTGGTAATTCATCAATTCTGGTTCTTCTGATGACACGACCGACACTTGTGACACGGTCGTCATTTTCACCTGTAGAAAGCCTTGCCACCCCATCCTTCTCAGCATCAACTCTCATTGAACGGAATTTAATCAGTTCGAAAAGCCTTCCATCTTTTGTCTCTCTGAACTGTCTATAGAAAACTGGTCCATTGTCATGCGCCTTTATCGCAATCGCAGTTCCTATCATAAGTGGTGACAGAATGATAATTCCAAGAGTGGAAAGAATAACATCAAAGAATCTTTTTAAAAATAAAAATTCTGGTGAAGGATCATAGCCATCGACACGGACGATTGGAAGATGCAATAAATGTGTAGGCTTAGACCCCCACATCATCGTATCCCCAAATCGCGGAGTCAGATAAACAGAAATTCCTTCAGCAACACAGTACTCCATGATGGAATTCCTGTCATGGCTATTCAAATCAATCAGAAATACTGAATCATAATCATTTATTCCAAAATGCTCTTCTGAAAGGCTTTCCCTGACGCTGATATTTTTCTCGACATGAAAATAATTATTCAGACCATATTCATTAATAAGTTTGTCAAGGTCCTCCCGTTCATTCCATATAATAGCAGTTCTCTGCTTATCAAAAGTCCGAAAATACCATTTATGGGCTGCTTTGCACCAGAAAAATGAAATAATAAACTCTATTATCATTGTGCCAATAAGTGGCAGCGGATTTAACAGACGCCTGTTGATCAGGAGCATGATCAGATAAATAAAGAAGTTTGAAAAAATTTCAGCCAAAAAATGCCCGTATATCAGCTCAGCTGTCCTGGAAACAGAAATCCTGTACGAACCATAAATTCTCGAAAAGGCAACAAACAGCAGAAAAAAGAGGAAAATAATAAACCAGTTTCCTTTTCTGAAGAATGGTTTATAAAGCCTTGGCACATAATACATATACCAGATTAGTCCATAGCACAAAGTATTAAGAATGGCCGTAATAGAATCAATCAGCCTGACACGTATCGCACCCTTTCTTTTTTTAGTTATCTTTTCTTCCTTCATAATTTATTTATTTTAGCACATATTCGGATATTTTTCCATTTGTGCTAATACATCTAAGCATTTTGTGATGTTTTCTGGTTTCTAACAAGAGTTTCCATATTATGACTTTACTTTCCTTTTTGGGCTCAGACTGAACAGCTTTGTCAGCCATTCCATGATCGAATACTCACTGATGGCGAAGATTGTGAACAGCATGAAGCAGCGCATCGAGACGCCGTGGATTGCAAAGAGCCCTGGCAGCACGAGTGCACCAAAAATCATGCCGGCGATGCAGCCAAGGAATATCGTCCACCTGTAGCGGTTCATCGGCTGTGATATCTGGAACAGAATCATGAAACCGACGATTGCGAGAAGGAAAGTTGAAGCGACGCCCACCTCAGATGTAGGAATCTTAAATACCTGACCGAAGACAACAAGCGCAGCAATTGAGAGGAAACTCGTAATTGCTGCTGGCATCGAAGACCTGATGACATTCTTCGTAAACGATCCCTGCTGCTTCTTGAAATTATCCTCGAAGGCAAGGAAGAAGGCCGGCACGCCGATATTGAAGAACGAAATCATCGTGACCTGTGATGGTTTCAGCGGGTAGCTGATGATTGTGATGATCGAGAAAATTGCAAGGAAGAGCGAGAAGAAATTCTTGTAGAGAAAAAGAGTCGCTGACCTTGTGATATTATTGATGTCGCGGCGGCCTTCTGCCACAATGTCCTTCATATGCGAGAAATCTGAATCAAGTAATACGACCTGGGCTGCATTTGCGGCTGCTTCGCATCCTGACCCCATCGCAATCGAGCAGTCTGCTTCCTTCATCGCAAGGATGTCGTTTACGCCATCGCCCGTCATCGCAACTTTCCTGCCCTGCTTCTTCAGGGCTTTTATTATATCTTTTTTCTGCTCAGGACGGACACGGCCGAAGACATTATACTTCAGCACTGCCTGATTCAGCTCATCCTTTGTCTTCAGTGTAGAAAGGTCGATGTATTTCTCTGCGCCGTCGATTCCGGCTGTCAGAGCGACATTTGAAACCGTTACAGGATTGTCGCCGGAGATGACCTTGATGCCTACATTCTGTTTCTTAAAGAATGTGAAGGTGTCATATGCGCTCTCCCTGATGTGGTTCGTCAAGGCAATCAAAAATAATGCCTTATCATCCTCAACAAATGCGAGAACACGCTTGCCTTCACTTAAGAGGCTGTCTATGTCATCTTTGAATTTTTCTTTTTCATCATCTGTCAGAAGAAACTCCGGTGCGCCGAAGCGGTAAGTGTGGTCTGCTGTCTTTACTTCTGAATACTTTTTCTTGGAGTCGAAAGGGTTTACCTCGGTGACATCAAGTTTTTCAACCTTGCTTTCTGAAAAATATTGTTTCAAAGCTTCAGCCGTCTGGTTCTGATCTGGCACTGTCACTATGTATGACTGAAAATCATTTATTATACTCTTCTGATCTGCATCAAAATTCGATGCCTCATAATTTCCATCAATATCGACATGATTATTTTTATTTTCACCAGCAAATATGAAGTCCGTCACATTCATCGCATTATCTGTAATCGTGCCGGTCTTGTCGACACAGAGCACGTCGACTCTTGCAAGTGTCTCAATCGACTTCATATCGTGAAGCAGGACTTTCTTATAAGCAAGCCTTGCCGCACTCATCGCAAGTGCAATCGTAACGAGAAGATAAAGACCTTCCGGAATCATGCCGATGACGCAGCCGACCATAGAGACGATACTGTCGGTAAAGCCATTCCCCTGAACGACGAATGACTGCACGAAGAGGCAGATACCGATCGGGATGATAAGTATGCCAGCGGTCTTTACGATGGCTTCAATCGAGCGGATCATCTCGGACTGTTTTTCCTTGATTTCCTTAGCCTTTGCAGTGAGCTGACTCACATAAGATTCATCACCGACTTTTGTAAGGCGGCAGACCGCTTTGCCGGAAACGATGAATGAACCCGACATCAGATTCATTCCCTCTGTCTTTACAATCTCGTCTGACTCGCCTGTGAGCAGGGATTCATTGACCGAAAGACTGCCTGAAATCACGACTGCGTCAGCCGGGATCTGCTGCCCAGCAGAAAGGAAAATAAGATCATCTTTTACAAGAAGGTCTGCCCGCACATTTTTCTTTTTACCATCACGAACGGCTTCGTATTCAGAAATCGAAAGCAGTGTCAGCTTGTCGAGGACCTTCTTCGACTGCAGCTGCTGGATGATTCCGATGACTGTATTCAGGATAATGACAGGTAAAAATGTAAGACTGTTGAAGCTTCCTGCGATTATTAGAAGCACGGCAAGAAGCAGAAAAATCCCGTTGAAATATGTGAAGACATTTTCCTTTATTATTTCTTTCGTAGTCTTTCCTGTGCTCTGCTGCATCACATTTGAAAGGCCTTTATTCATCCTCTCCTGCACTTCTGATTCAGTGAGACCGGTAAGCATATTTCCTGATGACATATAGTTCTCCCATGATATTTTCCAAAATCAAAACATATTGAATTATACCATATTGGAGAGGATATTAAAAATTTGCAATGTGATTTTCCTGTAAAGAAATCTTAAGAAAGTAAAAAAACCGGCCGTAATTTATTACGACCGGGTTCACATATTAGTTCAAAAATTGCACTAAAAGATTAGTAGTTCTCAGCCTTCTTCTGGAAGTAGCTCTGTGGATGGTTGCAGACTGGGCATACCTCAGGAGCCTTCGGGCCGACAACAATGTGACCGCAGTTACGGCACTGCCAGATGGCATCGCCGTCTGCCGAGAAAACGACGCCGTCCTTTACCTTTGCAAGGAGAGCCTTGTATCTTTCTTCATGCTCTTTTTCAATTGCTGCTACCATTTCAAATGCAGCTGCGATGTCATCGAAGCCTTCTTCCTTTGCAGTCTTTGCAAAGCCAGGATACATCTCTGTCCACTCATAAGCCTCGCCATCAGCTGCAGCCTGGAGATTTTCCGGAGTGCTTCCAATGCCTTCCATGATCTTGTACCACATCTTAGCATGCTCTTTTTCATTGTTGGCAGTCTCTTCAAAGATGGCAGCAATCTGCTCATAGCCATCCTTCTTTGCCTTTGAAGCAAAGTATGTATACTTATTTCTTGCCTGAGACTCGCCTGCGAATGCAGCCTGAAGATTCTCTAATGTCTTTGTACCCTGAAGGGCATCCTTCTTACAATCAAGATTTGCCATATTTCTTATCCTTTCTATTTATCCGGCAAACAACTTTGCTATTACGCGCTTGAAAATCGCATATCCGCTTTGTTTGCTTATTAACCTGCCTTCGCCTCATCAAATGCAGCATCTTCAAAGAAATCTGCCTGGTTGGAAATATATTCTAGAATATCCGATGTAGATGCATCTGGATTTGATATCATAAAATCTTTTACATTTTCCAATCTGGACTGCTTTTTTCTAGCATAGTTAAGAACTGCTACGACAAAGTCATAATATGAATCCTTAACATTATTAAGCATTATTGTTAATTCTTTCATAAGGCATATAAAACAAAAGCCCTCCGGAAACCCGGAAGGCTAATTTTCAAAGCGAATTAAATCAGAATTTTCCAGCCTTGTGAGCTTCTTCGACAGCAACTGCTGTAGCGACGGTAGCGCCGACCATAGGGTTGTTGCCCATTCCGATAAGACCCATCATCTCAACATGAGCAGGAACTGATGAAGAACCAGCGAACTGTGCATCTGAATGCATACGTCCCATAGTATCTGTCATACCATAGGAAGCAGGACCTGCTGCCATGTTGTCCGGGTGAAGTGTACGACCTGTACCACCGCCTGATGCAACTGAGAAGTAAGGCTTGCCAGCTTCGATTCTTTCCTTCTTGTATGTACCTGCAACTGGATGCTGGAAACGTGTAGGGTTCGTTGAATTTCCTGTGATGGAAACGCCAACGTTCTCATGCCACATGATTGCGACACCTTCCTGAACATCATCAGCACCATAGCACTTTACCTTTGCACGAGGGCCGTTTGAGTAAGGTGTCTCAGATACGATGTTGAGCTTTGCAGCATGATAATCATACTGTGTCTCTACGAATGTGAAGCCGTTGATACGTGAAATGATCTGGGCTGCATCCTTGCCAAGTCCGTTAAGTATAACACGAAGAGGATTCTGACGAACCTTGTTTGCGTTTCCTGCGATACCGATCGCGCCTTCAGCAGCTGCGAATGACTCATGACCAGCGAGAAAGCAGAAGCACTCTGTCTCTTCAGAAAGAAGCATCTTTCCAAGATTGCCGTGGCCAAGACCAACCTTACGGTGATCAGCAACAGAACCAGGGATGCAGAATGACTGAAGACCTTCGCCGATTGCTGCAGCGGCATCGGCTGCCTTTGTGCAGCCCTTCTTGATAGCGATGGCAGCACCAACTGTGTATGCCCACTTTGCATTTTCAAAGCAGATAGGCTGAATGCCTTCTACAAGGTGATATACGTCAAGACCAGCGTCCTTTGTGACCTTTTCAGCTTCTTCGATAGAGCTCATGCCGTACTGTGCAAGTGCTGCATTTATCTGGTCGATTCGTCTTTCATAATTTTCAAATAAAGCCATGTCTAACTCCTTTCTAAATTACTCTTTACGAGGATCAATAAACTTAACAGCATCATCGATACGGCCATACTGACCCTTTGCCTTTTCCCAGGCTGTGTTAGGATCATCGCCCTTCTTGATGAAGTCTGTCATCTTGCCAAGGTTTACGAACTTGTATCCGATAACCTGATCGTTCTCGTCAAGAGCTAAGTCTGTGACATAACCTTCTGTCATCTCAAGATAACGAACACCCTTTGCCTTTGTACCATACATAGTACCAACCTGTGAACGGAGACCCTTGCCTAAGTCCTCAAGTCCGGCACCAATTGCAAGACCGTCATCTGAGAATGCACTCTGTGAACGTCCATAAACAATCTGAAGGAATAATTCACGCATTGCTGTATTGATAGCGTCGCATACAAGGTCAGTATTGAGTGCTTCAAGAATTGTCTTTCCCTGAAGAACTTCTGCTGCCATAGCTGCTGAATGTGTCATTCCTGAACAACCGATCGTCTCGATGAGAGCCTCTTCGATCACACCATTCTTGATGTTAAGAGAAAGCTTGCAGGCACCCTGCTGAGGAGCGCACCAGCCTACACCATGTGTAAAACCGGAAATATCCTCGATCTTCTTTGCATGTACCCACTTTCCTTCTTCAGGAATAGGTGCTGGCTCATGCTTTGCGCCCTTTGCAACAGGGCACATATTCTCGACTTCTGCGGTATAAATCATAACCCAATAGTCTCCTTTCAACAAAACCCTTAAACTAAACCTGCTGGGGATTTTCTGAGGCGCATACATTATTTTATAATGCTTTTTTATGCCGCGCCAACCGAAATCTTCCCTAGCCGCAAACGATAGTATTTTCGCACAAATCGTGCGCTGTATCAAGATGAAATTTGATTTTTTTACAGAAATTTATTGACAAGTAAACTATTCACATAATATACTGAACATGGCACTGCAAAAGTGGCAGGCGGTTGGTTATCTTCTCCGATCAGAAAATGCTTTACCAGCGACATCTCCCAATGTCATGTAATTCTTTGTATAAGGAATGAAGCTTATTGCCTTGAAAAGATCCGGGCTGATGGTGCCGTCTTCTGCAAGCACTGATTCATCAACTGTCGTGTCGACAACTTCTGCGACAATTCTT
>ONHZ01000031.1 GCA_900317755.1 uncultured Lachnospiraceae bacterium | reverse complement strand
CCCTTTATCGCATGATTTAGTAATAATCAAACCGCAGCAGGTGCGCCTTGAAGAATTTCTTTGACCTTATCGACAGTCAATCCAAGTAAATCAGCAATTTCATCAATACCTTTACCCTTGCTGCTCATTCTAAGAACATTCTCTCTCTGCGCATTCTCTTTACCTTCTCTTAATGCGCTTCTCTCAATATAGTCGCTATAGTTGCACATATCCGCCACCTCGCCTTCCAATTCTTTGTCAGCTTCAATCCCCATCTGGCGCAGTCCCTCGATTTTCTGGGCTGTAGAGGTCTTCTTACTGAAGACTGTCTGCAGGGATTTCATCAATTTATCTTCCATTTTCGCCTCATCACTGAAGCGGAGCATGATGACATCCATCTTGTCATAGATATCCGGATCCTGGTCAATCGTGCCGACGATGTTAACCTTCGTTGTTTTGTACAAAGTCGCAGTTCCGTCAGCGTATTTAGGAATATCGTCACCCACGACTAACCATATTGAATAGACCTTCCTTAATTTGCCGTAGTCGGTTTCATGGCTGAGGCTCTTTAACTGCGATGAAAACCTCCTGGCCGCATAATAGAAAGCTCTCGTCTCAAGCGGATAGCCTCTATTGAACCTTGCCTGTGCCTCAACATTAATATACATCGGGATGAATTCTTCTTTGCTTTCATCAGGAACCCTCACAAGAAAGATTACATCATAATAGATTCGGCCTTCTGTGACTGTCGCATCTTCGTTTGAGATTCCCTCAATCTCATCACGATTCGTCAGGTCACGTTCCACCGGTGTTTCATCACTGATTGTACCATCAACAATGTATTTCTGCTCAATGTCTTCAATTGAACAGTTCTTAAATTCTGAAACGAATCTTTTAAGAATCCTGGATAAGATTTTCTTGTTCTTCAAGAACTTCTTAATCTGAGCGTCAAGTTTGGACTTCTCAGATGGCATCTCAACTGCATTTTCAAGTTCACCCAATGGCACTTCCTTTCCATGATTATAGCATCAAAAATAGATAATTGAAACCTCAACTTTGCCTTTAGTTCGAGTGAAATCAATCATTAATATGAAAACCTCCGCAGGGTGATTTCTAGCGGAATCTGAATCGATTAAGATGAAAGAAATTTAGCAGAAAATATTTGACAATTCAAGAATTATAAACAAAGTTTAATAAAGTTTTAATTTTCTGTTTATTTTTGTTTATATTTTGTTTAGAAAGTTTATAATTTGTTTATTTTTGAATGTGAATGTATGAAAAATTCAGGCTTCTGGCTAACACATCCACGGAAATCGCCACTTGTGTTAGCCGATTTGGGCATAAAAATCAATCCCCTTTAATAGCCAGATAGTACGCATAAAAATTCTCCATCAGCTGCTTCAGCGAAGAATCAGTGCTTCCAGCCTCTACTGAAGCGACATAGCTCAGCGGAGTGAATTTCAGCGTCTGGCCGCCAACGACTAATGAATGCTCTTTTTCAAAATCAGATATGTTTGCGACATCGAAACTGAAATATACAAGACCATTGCCTGCGCCTTCAGAAGTAATGTCATGCCCGCATACTCTAATGAAGACGATGTGCCTGTCAATGTCGGAACTACTGAATAGTCCGGATCCGAAGCAGTCGATGCTGCAATGTCTGAATCCGCAGGATCAGAAGTATTATAATCAAAATAATTCTGCGCACTTGCAGCATAATGCAGGAGCGTACTCGAAACGGCCACATCTTTCGCGGCGGATGACAAACTATTCACCACGCTCGTGAGGTATTCCTTCATAGAATACTCGGTCGCATCAGTAATCGGAATCTTCGTAGTCCCAGTGCCCTTCGTGTAGGTAAGGTAGCACTGGCCCTTTGCAGCAATGTCCGCATCGCTCACAAGATAAACAATTCCGAGCTTTACATCATTCAGTACTGACGCCTTGTATCAGCTCAGCTCAGTAGCCGTGACTGTAGTATTCCCACCCTCTGTAGCGGTATCCAAAAGGAAATCCTCAGTGGAAAGCGTGAGCTCATCTGCGGTGTACTTGGATTTCGTCGCATCATCAAAGGTACATGTCACGGCATCATCAGATGAATAAGTAAAAGTAAGCCCGTTTACTGAATGCGACCTGCAGTGCGCCGTATAGCTCCCATCCGCACTCGTGCCGCCTACCTTGAAATAGATATAATAGCAGGACAATGCGTTTGAGAATATATCAGTTTTTTATATTATTTTATTCTTATTTCTGATAAAATCTTATGAAATGAATGAAGGGAAAAAACTAAGCAGCTTGCTTCGTTATGAAAAAACAGACATGTCAAAACTCACTACTTCAAAAAAAATATATCTTGCAGCAATAATATGT
>ONHZ01000030.1 GCA_900317755.1 uncultured Lachnospiraceae bacterium | reverse complement strand
TTCTGGTAAATGATGACTAAAAAGTTATGGATATTCAAATTATTGATGCAGATTTTTCAATCTGCAAGGTGGAAGATTACAGCAAAGTAAACATAGATGATGAGTACTGCTTTATTGCAAAGACAGATGAGGAAAATTCACTTGTGTGCCAGACTGAGGCCATTCCTGAAAATGCAACTGATTGCGATCATGGCTGGAAGGCATTCAGAATACAGGGCGTTTTGGATTTCTCACTTATCGGGATTCTTTCAAAAATATCCGGGTTGCTTGCTGAAAATGAGATTGGAATCTTTGCAGTATCAACCTATAATACAGATTATATTTTTGTGAAAAAAGAAAATTTTGATAGGACACTGAATGTTTTATCTGAGGCTGGTTACAATATCCTGAAATAAAAAAAGGACTACTGATATGAACAGAATAGCATCGGTTCAGATGAACTGTAAAAATGGAAAATTGGATGAGAATCTTTCAAAAATCTTAGGCTGTATCGATGAGGCATGTGATCATGGTGCTGATCTTATTTGCTCGCCTGCCGGCTGGGTGATGAATGACACCAAGGAAAAAATCATGAAGAATCCTGGGAATTACAATATGCCGCTTGAAAATGCATTATGCATTTCTGCATCGAAGTGCAATTCGTTGTACATTGCGGCAGCTGCCAGGGTAGGGGAGGAACGAGGTACGAAGTGGACAGGGTATAGCCTGATTACGGCGCCTAGCGGAGAAGTGCTTTCGTCTGCTGATGGTGAGCATGAGAAGATTCTATATGCCGATGTAGATCTTCGAAGAGCGAAAGAGTATAGGCAGTCTGGTAATAGAAACAATCTATTCTCGGATAGGCGGACGGATTTCTATGACGAGATGCTCGGACTTGATGCGAAGAGATATATCCAGTGAAAAAGGTGTCTGGGAGAAAAGTCCTTATTTATCACGTTGCCTGTCAACGAAAACATTCAAAGGCCACATATATTCTTTTGGGAATAGAAAACCACTAATCGGCTTTAAGAAGGACGACAAGTTCGAGGTATAGTGTAGCTGGCAATACGCTTTTTGGAGCATGATTCGGCTGAAAGCATACAGGAATTATTGGCGGGCAGAGAATGTGTCCGTCGTTTTTATGAAGATATTTTTAGATATGAAAATATTATTTACAGATATTCATGTTCCATACATTCCAGAGCAGGTATTAGACAAGCCAAATGAACCTAGCATGTCGATTGAAACGCTTGAAAAAGCTTTGGAAGCGATTGTATTATCGATTAACATGTGATAAATTTTATACAGTTCAATAGTATCTGCCGCCGGGCAGTTTTTTACATCGGTTCCGTGTCGTTAGGCCTTAGAAGATACGGGGTTGCCGGTGTATTTTTTATTCCAGGAGGCAGAATATGGAATGGATTATGTTGATTCTTGCAGGCGCATCAGAGATTACCTGGGCGGTGTCAATGAAAGAGTCTCAAGGTTTTACGAAGGCAGGCCCGACTGTGATCACTATTATTTTTTATATACTAAGTGCGGTGTTTCTGTCTGTCGCAATGAAGAAGCTTCCGCTGGGAACTGCGTATGCACTGTGGACAGGCATGGGAATTGTCGGGACCACACTTTGCGGGGTATTCATTTTCAAGGAAATGCTGAGTCCATTGCAGATTGTCTGTATTATCATGATTGTGGCTGGCATTGCAGGCCTGAAGCTTTTGGCAAAGTAATCTTGCAGCATATTTTATTATTGATGAAATGGCAAGTCGTGCGTGATATAATAGAACAAACATATAAAGAGGGAGGCGTTAGTTTATCCCATGAAAATCTGGATATCCTTGAAAGGTATGGTGTGAATCCTAACCGGATCAATCTTGAAATCACGGAGTCTGCTTTCATAGAGGACAATGAGATTTTTATTCGTGAGAAGGACGACCTGAAGGAAGCCGGTTTCTGTTTTTCAATTGATGACTATGGCAGTGGCTTTTCAAATTACCAGTATGTACGAATGGTTGGTCCCACTGTCGTAAAGCTCGACAGGGGCACGCTTCTTGATGCAGAAAAGGGTGAGGAGCAGCGTACCCTTGTCCATAATGCAGGATGCGATTTCATTCAGGGCTTTTATTATTCTAAGCCGCTTGGAAGTGAAGAGTTTTTGAAATACATAGAGAAGGAATAATAGAAGAAATTTGGAGTTAATATATGCTGACATATTCATTTGCGGAGAAAGGCTCAGAGCCGCTTTATCTATATTTATACCGCTGCATCAAGAATGACATCATTCAGGGGAATCTCAAACCCGGAGAGAGGCTTCCATCAAAGCGTGCATTTTCAAAGAATCTTGGCATAAGTGTGATTACGATTGAGAATGCGTATGAACAGCTTTTGTCTGAGGGATATATTTATTCACAGCCGAAAAGAGGATACTTTGTCTCTGATATCAAGGCAAATGCCATCATCGGAAAGGTCAGCATTACAGAAGAAAATGTCGTACTTAGCTCAGACAAAAAGCGGTATCTCTGTGATTTTACTTCAAACCAGACGGAGGCGAATCTCTTTCCATTTTCTGTCTGGAGCCGGCTGATGAGAGAAGAGCTTTCAAAGGATCATGAGCGGCTGATGGAAAATCCGCCGAGCGGCGGTGTCCTTGAACTCAGATTTGCTATAGCAAAGCATCTGAAGGAATTTCGGAATATGACGGTTTCACCGGAGCAGATCATCATTGGTGCTGGAACAGAGTATCTCATCGGAATTCTGATTCAGTTACTTGGTTTTGACAAGACCTATGCAGTAGAGGATCCGGGTTATGGAAAAGTCAGCAGGATTTACGACAGCCATCACACGAAGTGCATATTTCTGCCCGTCAAAGACAAGGGTATTGAAGAGGGTGCACTTGAGAAGAATAATGTTGACATACTTCATATTTCACCATCTCATCATTATCCTTTAGGCGTCCTGATGCCGATTTCGAAGAGATATGAAATTCTGTCCTGGGCAGCAGGCGCTGATGATCGGTATGTAATAGAGGATGAATATGACAGCGAGCTGAGGCTTAATGGAAAGCCGATTCCGACCATGTATTCAATCGATGTGATGAACAAGGTCATCTATATGAATACATTTACGAAGACGCTTTCATCGACAATTAGAATTTCGTACATGGTTCTTCCTGAAAAGCTCCTGAAGAAATATTATGAAAATCTCTTTTTCTATGCCTGCACGGTTTCAAATTTTGAGCAGTATACGCTTGCCCGTTTCATCAATGAAGGCTATTTCGAAAAGCATATCAACAGGATGCGAAACTACTATCGAAAAAAGCGTGAGCATCTGATTGAGATCATAAATGGAAGCTCCATCCGGAAAAAAGTAAATATCATCGAGGAGGAGGCCGGGCTTCATTTCCTGATCGAAGTAAAATCCAAAAAATCGGAAAAGCAGATTATCGCTGATGCTATGGAAAATAGTATCAGATTACGTGCACTTTCTGAATTCTATCGTGATAAATCGCTTGCCAAAGAAAAGGTCTTTCTGATCAATTATTCTTCTGCTAGTGAAGAAGAACTGGAAAAGGCAGTTGAAGTGCTGGGAAATATACTATAACTGTAGTAAAATCAAAGGAAATGTAATATAATACGAAATAACGAGCGAAAATTTTTATGCAACAGGAACGTTCATAAAAATGTACTAATGGCTTCAGCAAAAATGTTTAGGAATAATATTCAATGAAGATATTATTTACCGGATATATCAACAAATACTCGAATGAGATTTTCGAACCACTTCTGGAGGACAACGAGGTGGTTCTTTTTGGTGACTGTCCGCATGTGAAAAAGAGACAGAACCTTACTGTTATTTCTGCAAGCCATGGGGATGAAGACAGGATAAGGGATATTTATGCGGCCTATGAAATCGATATGGTCATATTTTCATCACGCTCTATTGATGGAAATATTTCGCTTGCCGATGATCTTGAAAGATTTGAGATCAATCTCCATCAGATGAGGGTTCACAATGTAAAAAATCTCATTGTTCTCTACACAAATGCCCAGGATGTGCCTACGAATCATCTTTCTGCAAGAAGGCAGATCCTGAATATTCTTAAGAATGCGATGATCGAGCTCTGCAGGAATTCTGTTTATACAGAGGAAATGGGCGTCTCATTCTTAAGGATTCCGAATATGTATGCGACAAGTCCGAATGGCTGGGAAGTTTCGAATTATTTTAAGACTGCTGCTGAAGGTGGGGAAGTAAAGATGAAGCTCTCCTTTACGAAGGATAATGACTTCCTTGCTGAAAAGGATTTAGGGGAGCTCTTGGCAAGAATCGCAGATACGCCTGTCAAAGATGAGTTTGCAGAGATGAATCTCTATGGTGGCAACCTTTATTCTGCAGATGAGATAGAAGATCTGATACTTGACCGTCATCCATATACGAGATTTTCAATCGATGACAAGGCAGATGCAAGACCGGGGATTCTTCAGAATGATGCTGCAAGAGACACCTATAGCTGGTTCCCTAAGCACAGCTTTAAGGATGATATTGATGATTTCATAACAGCTGCAGAAGCAGATGTGAAATATTCCGTTGATGACAACCGGGTTCTGTCCTTTTTCAGAAGGCATTCGAAAACTGTCAGAATTTCCCTGGAAGTGGTTTTTACTGTCGTAGTGGCACAGCTTCTGAACAATCTCATCAAGGACAATGTCACATTGAATTTTCTTGATTTCAGACTGATTGGCGTCATGATCATGGGAAGCCTGAATGGCCTTGGCGCAGGAATTGTGACTGGTATCGCGTGCTCCTTTCTTTATCTTATTGAAGCGCACCAGTCGATGACATGGCAGCTCATATTATTCAATGCGCAGAACTGGCTGCCATTTGCAGCTTATCTTTTCTTAGGCTCTGTCGGCGGATATACGCATGACAAGCACGAGGAAAACATCAAGAAAGTCAATGAAGAATATGATGTTCTTGAAAATAAATATGAATTCCTTTTAGGCCTGTACAATAAAATTTTAAAGAGTAATACAGAATTCAACCAGCAGATCATCGGTTACCAGAATTCATATGGCAAGATTTACCAGATGGTAAAGGCGCTTGATGTCGCAGATCCGGACAGCGTCGTTTTTGCAGCAGTCAGTGAGCTTGAGGACATGCTCGAAAGCCATTCGATTGCCATTTTCTTTGGACAGGAAAAGAGTGATTTTGCCCGTCTGGCCGCCTGCTCCAGGGAGGTTTCATACGAGGTTCCAAAGTCAGTAAATGTAAAAGATTATACGACCGTCGTGGCAGCATTACAAAAGGGCTCTACCTTTGTAAACAGGGATAATGTTGCAAAGCTTCCTTCTTTTGCGGCGCCTATTCTTGACGAGGGAAAAGTAATGGGAACTATTGCAATCATTCATTCCACTGATGAGCAGATGAATGTGGAGTTTGCAAACAAGCTCTTTATTATTACAGATCTTGCCGCCGCATCACTGATTCGTGCGAACAAAGCCTTTTATTCTTCTGAGAATTTCATTGAAAATACCAGAATCCGGACTGCTGAGAGTATGCACAAGATTTTTGAAGCACGTTCAAAGCTTGCAGACAAGAGCTATATTCATGATGTTATTTTCCATGTAGAGACAAAGGAAATAAATAAGTTTTACATTGATGCATTGTTAGGAAAGCTTGTCCGAAGCAATGATGAATACGGCTATGGAAGCGATGGGGAGCTTTATATCATTCTCCAGCAGGCAGGAAATGATGTGGAAAGAGTAAAAGACAGATTTATAAAAGCCGGGCTTAAGGTAACGCAAGTAGGTGAAGTGCCATGACCATTACGGTAGCTTTTGTCATTATTGCCTATATTATCACGATTGTCGTATCGGCCATACTTTATTTATTAGGCATTTTCAAAGTAAAGGCGCCGTTTTTCATTATTGCTGTGTGCGTGCCATTTGTCGGCTTTGCGATGCTGATCATTGAAGCGAGGTTTGAAAGAGGCTATGGAAGCGACAGGAATCTCGATGTTGACAAGCTGAAGGTGAATGACATCCGCTATGAAAAGGTAAATATGCCGGAGAATAAGGACGACAAGCTGACCGTTCCGCTCGAGGAGGCCATTGCTATCGATGACAGGAAGACCAGAAGAAAGCTTATCTTAAGTATTCTGTCAAAGGACCCGTCTTTTTCAGTAAATACGCTTGAGTCTGCCAGCCTCTCGGAGGACACGGAGATGTCGCATTATGCGACGACTGCCATGACTTCCATCCAGGGTGAATACGAAAATGATATTGCAGATACCGAAAAGAGCCTTGCAGCAAATCCTGAGGATGCTGACATGTTTCTGCATTACAGGGATATTCTGAAGCGATATATTGACAGCGGGCTCATCAGCGGAACTATCCGCACGATTTACTTAAACAAGCTGAACATCTGCCTCCAGTCTCTCATGGCGCTTCTGCCAGAAGAAAAGCAGTATTGGTTTGAATACACGGACAGCTGCCTCACGCTTCTTTCCAAGTCAGGTGATGACAAAAATGCGACGTCATGGATTGGCATGGAAAATGACATAAAGAAGCTGATCGAACGCTTTCCAGATGATGTTACGCCATATCAGATCTATATGAAGTATGCCAGGCTTAAAAATGATGAGGAGCTCACGCACAGGATACTCCGTATGATAAAGGAAAGGGGAATTTACTTAGACAGCAAGGAGAGACAGTGGTATACATTCTGGGGTGGTCAGATAGATGAAGATAATTCCTAAAGACAAAAAAACTAAAAATTCTGATACTGAGAATGTAAGCTGGCTGAAGGTACTTGTGCCTATTATTTTTCTTGCAGTCTTCACTGTTCTTGTACTTATCCAGAGGCAGGGAATCGGGACGAATGAGAAGGCTAAAAATAAAGGCCTTTCAAACCTGACTTTTTCAGAGCCAGTCGAAAGCACGAAGGAATGTCTGGTCATTACGGATACTTCTGATGAAATCACATCTGGGATTGCAAGCGAGGTGGAATTTGTCTTATCAGACATGCGGGTAAATTATACTGTAAAGGATGTCTCCGAGCTTGATCTCAACAATGACCTTTCAGATGTGCAGACAGTCGTCTTTGCTTTTGAAGACTGGAACAGACTTGGAAACGGTATTCAGAATATTTCGGAATTTGTAAAAAACGGAGGCGGCGTATTTGCAGCAATGTCTCCTGAGCCAACGGGAAACCTCAATGTGATCAAGCAGAGGCTTGGTATCCTGGATGGCGGTATGGAATATGCTGGAATTACCGGAATCAAGGCAGTCTCCGACAGTATCATCGGAGAGGATGTAAAGGCGGATTATTCTCTTTCGCTTGAGGAAGGAGAGAAATTCGAGACCAGCCTTTCCGTACAGCTTGACGAGAATGCGAAGGTATATTTTTCATCATCGGATGGAAAGGTGCCGATTCTATGGTCATCTGATTATGGCAAGGGCAGATTTGTCATATTAAATGATGCGATTGTTGAGAAATTCCAGAGAGGCTTTTACTGCATCGGGTACAGCCTCCTGAAAAAGGCCTGCATTTATCCTGTCATTAATGCCTCTGCCTATTATCTTGATGACTTTCCATCCCCTGTACCTGGTGGGGACAACTCCTATATCATGAGGGATTACGGCGTAGATACTTCTACATTTTATTCCAATATCTGGCTGCCTCAGATAATTACCTGGGAAAAGAAATACGGGATCAAGCACACGGGAATGATTATTGAGGATTATAATGACAATGTAAAGAAGCCATTTCCTACACAGATGGTGACGGAGCGCTTTTCTTCATTTGGTAATACGCTTTTGAATAATGGCGGGGAGCTGGGGCTTCATGGCTATAATCATGAGCCGCTCTGCATTCAGGGTGTCGATGATTCTATGAAGTATGGCTACTACAGGCTCTGGAAGGACGATGCCTCTGTTGAGGCTGCTGTAAAGGAGCTTACGAGCTTTTCAAAGAAGCTTTTTCCAGATAATGATTTCATTGTCTATGTTCCGCCATCGAATATTCTGTCAGATGAGGGAGAAAAGGCGCTGCTTACGGCGAATCCTGATATAAAGATTATTGCAAGTACCTATACTGCATCTTCTGATGCGCCTGCGAGAGTACAGGAGTTTACGGTAGAAGATAACGGGATTATTGATACGCCGAGAATTGCATCGGGAACTATGATTGATGACTACATGTACCTGACAGAGTTTTCGGAACTGAATTATCATTATGTACAGACGCACTTCTGCCATCCTGATGATGTCTTAGATCCCGACCGTGGCGCGGATGAGGGCTGGGAAAAGATGTCCGAGACCTTTGAGAATTATTTGAAATATGTTACAAAAAGTGCGCCTAAGCTTCGTCAGGTCACTGGAAGTAAGATGGGCGAGGATGTAGAAATATACCACAATCTTTCCATGAACGTGAAAGAAAAAGATAATGAGATCGATGTCGCACTCGGAGGTTTTTCAGGCGAGGCCTATTTCATGCTGCGCATTAATTCCGGGAAGATTGGTTCTGTGACAGGCTGCTCAGTTGAGAAGGCAGCTGAGAATCTTTATCTTGTTCATGCCAGGAGTGACAAGCTTACGATCGGGCTAAAGTAATAGGAGAATTTGTTTTGCGTGTATGCATGATTTTGGAAGGCTGTTATCCATATGTATATGGCGGCGTGTCGAGCTGGACACACCACTATATTCAGGCTATGCCTGATGTTGAATTCGTTCTCTGGTGCATAGGCGCTGACCGGTCCCAGGAGGGACAGTTTAAGTTTACATTGCCTCAAAATGTCGTTGAAGTACACGAGGTCTTTCTTTCTGACGCGCTTGATCTCACAGGAGAAGTTGGAAAATTAAGATCGCTTCGCCTCACGTCTGAAGAGAAGAGGGAGGCTGTAAAATTATTTTCTCATGGAAAGCTTGATTTTGATATTCTTTTTAATCTTTTTCAGGTGAAGAAAATAAATCCGATGACGCTTCTGATGAGCGATGAGCTTTTCAATATGCTGATGGATGAGTGCAGGGAAGACTGCCCTTATGTATCTTTTACGGATTATTTTTACCAGGTAAGGAGCATGCTTCTTCCTGAAATGTACCTGATGACACAGGAGATTCCTGTTGCAGACATTTATCACTGCACAGCCACAGGCTATGGCGGAATCTTAGGCAGCATGGGCAAGTGGAAATATCATGTGCCATTTATCGTGACCGAGCATGGTATTTATACCAGGGAAAGAGAAGAAGAGCTCCTTCGTGCAAAGTGGGTGCCGCCATTCTTACGGCAGCAGTGGATCGATCTTTTCTATAGATTTTCCGAGTGTGCCTATTCCCATGCGGACAAAATCACCTGTCTTTTCAAGGGTGCTGAAAAAATACAGAAGGACATCGGAGCGGATCCTAGTAAACAGAGTGTAATACCAAACGGTGTGAATTTTGATAATTTCAAAGACATTCCGCCGAAAAAGGAAAATGGCTATATAGATATTGGCGCTGTTGTCCGTATTGCAAAGATAAAGGATATAAAGACAATGATCTATGCCTTTGCAGAGGTGAAGACCAGGGTAAAAAATGCAAGGCTTTATATTTTAGGTGATGTTGACGATGAAGAATATAACAAAGAATGCCACAGCCTGATTCAGCAGCTTGGCATTCGTGATATTATTTTTACCGGTGTTGTGGATGTAAGGGATTATTATCCTTTGTTTGACTTTACTATCCTTACCAGTATTTCTGAAGGACAGCCTCTTTCGATACTTGAATCCCTTGCAGCAGGGCGTCCTGTTGTGGCTACAGATGTCGGCTGCTGCAGGGAATTAATCGAAGGCATCGATGATGATAAATTAGGAAAGGCAGGATTCATCGTTCCGCCTATGCACAAGGACCAGCTCGCTGATGCGATTGTCCAGATGTGCAGTAATCATGAAAGAATGCTGAAGATGGGTGAGATTGGACGTCAAAGAGCCGGGAAATATTATACGCAGAAAATGAGTATTCAGAAATACAGGGATCTTTATAAAGAAGTTTTGGGAGAGCAGCATGGCAGGCATTCAGTTTGAATTAAAAAAAGCATTCAGCAGAAAAGGGCTTTTTGCATTGCTCAGTGCATATGGCTATGCCAGCGTTATCTGCGCAGGTCCGACAATCCTCGGCATTGTCTTCCTGCTTGGCATCAGAATCGTTGGTACACTTGCAGGGGCATCGGAAAATGACCTTCGTATTTTGAATGCCGTTGTCACGTATACGCTCCTGGCTTCGCTGTTATTTATTAATATTTTTTCAGTGCTTGTAACGAGATATACCGCTGATCAGATTTACAAGGATGATGAAGACAAAGTCATGCCTTCCTTTATCGGAAGCATTTCTGTGATTCTTGCAGTCGGTTGTCCGATTTATGGAATATTTCTTCATTTTTCCGGGATAAATCTGCTTACACAGATTGTTACCTTTCTATTATTTGGGGAACTCATCATCGTATGGTCTGAGATAAACTATCTCACGGCAATAAAGGACTACCGCAGTATCATGGTGGCATATCTGGTATCCATCCTGGTTGCTTTTGGAATCAGCTTTTTCCTTGCCGTACTTTTCCATATACTGCCTACACTCATTACGCTTCTTATTTCAATTACGGTTGCTTATGGAATTATGGCAGTATGGTACTTTAAGCTTCTGATGGAATATTTTCCGATTGGGAACTGCAGCGCATTATATTTTTTCAAATGGATGGACAAATTTCCACAGCTTGCCCCGATTGGATTGCTTACGTCGCTTGGACTTTTTGCGCATCTTGTCATGATGTGGTATTCTTCTTCGGGAAATGTGGTAGTAGGTCTTTTCAGGGAATGTCCGATGTATGATATTTCAGCACTTGTTGCATTCCTTTCAATCCTGCCTACGACTGTGAATTTTGTCACGAGTGTAGAAGTGAATTTTTATCCGACCTACAGGAATTTCTTCAGTCTCTTAAATGATGGCGGTACGCTTCCTAATATTGAGATTGCTGAGCGGGATATGGAGAATACATTGAAGCAGGAATTGTCTTATACATTTATGAGGCAGTTTTTCGCAACAATTGTTTTCATTGTCGTTGGTACATTATTACTTCCGATCCTGCCGCTTGGTTTTACAGATGAAATGCTGGGAATCTACAGAGTGCTCTGCTGCGCCTATGCTTTTTATGCTGTTGGAAATACAGTCATGCTGATGCAGCTGTATTTTGCAGATGGAAAGGGTGCATTATATAGTTCGATCGTATTTGCTGCCGGTGCCATATTAGGAACGCTTGCCTTTGGCATGAGAAATTCTGTATGGTTTGGCGTAGGCTTTCTTTTAGGCGGCGTATTATATACAATTGTTTCACTGGTGCTTCTGAAGAGATATCTTGATAATACACTTCAGAACATTCTTGGCCGTTCAGCAATAAAGGTTGAGGAACCGCATGGTCCTGCTACCAGGATAGGTGATTATTTTGAAAAGCGATATGAAGAAATGTATGGAATTGCACCAGCAGAGGAAACGGTAAAAGAGGGATAGGATGATGAAATATAAGAGATATGGAAAAAATGTCCTTGCTCTTGCTCTCGGACTTGGGATGACGCTTGGCTTATTTTCAGGATGCGGCTCGTCTGAAACTGACAATGCTTCAAAAGGCGGCAATAAGACGGTAAAGGTGGCAGATGATACGGACAATGCCTTCAAGGATAATGATGATCTTTATCAGGATGATGATTCCAGTGTAGAGACCATGTACCTTACCGTGTCCCAGGGAAATGCTTCTGAAAACACGAATCATACATGGAATGAAATAAATACCTATTCAGTCTATGATTATCAGAACATGGGCGTTAAAAAATACCAGGTCGAAGGCCTTCTTCAGATCGGTACCGGAAATGGAAATGAGCTGGACCCGAATGGACTTGGCTACTACAGGACCACGCCAAACTGCCGTGTGAGCATCAGAGGACAGTCATCTTCCAGAAGTAATGTCAAAAGCTACAAAATAAAGCTTGATGATGAGGCAGGCGACTGGAATGGAAATACCGTTATCAATCTGAATAAGCATGTGAATGATGGCATGAGATTCAGAAATAAGCTCATGTATGATCTTCAGTCAGAGGTTGATGCTATGGTTTCGCTTCAGACAAAGTTCGTTCATCTATACGTGAAGGATGACACCGGCGATGGCGGAGACGGGCTCTTCCATGATTACGGTCTATATACCTATGTAGAGCAGCCAAATAAGGATTTTCTGAAGAGGCATGGCCTTGACCGTTTTGGACATCTTTATAAGGAAAATCAGATGTTCGAATTCAGAAAGTATGATGAGATAAAGCTTACCAGTGATTCGGATTACAACGCGGATGATTTTGCATATTATCTTGAGACAAAGGGTGATACGGATCATACCAAGCTCATAAATATGCTTACAGATGTGAATGACGCTACAGTATCGCCTGACGAGGTGCTGGATAAGTGGTTTGACAGAGATAACCTGGCTACCTGGCTTGCATTTAATATCCTGACAGGAAATACTGATACACAGAGCAGGAATACGCTGATTTACAGCCCATTAAACAGTAATACATGGTATCTGATGGACTGGGACTGCGATGGTGCATTTCTTCGAAATGAAGATAAGGTAAAGGGTGAAGCCTATTCAGACTACGGATGGGAGAAGGGAATTACAAATTACTGGGGGAATTCACTGTTTCAGAAAGCGTTTAAGAGTGAATCCTTCAGAACTCTTCTGGACAAAAAAATTGATGATCTATATAAAGGCGTTCTGAGTCCAGATAAAGTTCAGGCAAAAGCAGATGAACTTGCAGGCATAGTAAAGCCTTATGTTTATGGTTCGGATAAACTGAACGCGCGTCTTACTGAGGAACAGTACGATTCTGTGGAGGCCGGAATCGGAGCAGAAGTGACAGAAAATTACGAGCTCTATAAGAAATCGCTGGAGGATCCGGAGCCGTTTTACATTGAAAAGCCTGAAATCTCTGATGGAAATGTCAGATTCACATGGGATGCATCATTTGATTTCCAGAAGGATGAATTATTATATTCATTTATGCTTGCAAATAATCTGAACTTTGATAATCCGATTGCTACGGCAGACAATCTTTATGCGACGGAATATGACTATGTGGGTACTCTGTCCCCAGGTCAGTATTTTATAAAGGTTACGGTCGCTGATTCAGATGGAAATACGAATCCTGCCTTTGATTATTATCTTGATGAAAACAGTGTGAAGCATTATGGGACTGTATGCTTTTATGTAGAGGCGGATGGCACTGTGAGACTGGATGGTGAGTGATATGGATGCGATGCCAGACAAAGCAGAACATGAACTTTCAGCATACGTATCTGAAACAGATGAGACCGCATGGGATTTCTCGAAGTATTTTTCAGGCGAGGCAAAGACTGATGAGAATTCAGGCTTTACTGGTGAAAATGCAATTGTCCGTCCCTGGCGCCATGAGCTGAAGTACCTTATTTCGGATAGCGAAGTTTATGTGCTAAACAGAAGATTTTCACAGCTTCTGTCGCTGGACAGTCATGCAACAGGGAATAAATATTTCATCAGGAGCCTTTACTTTGATGATGAAAAAGGTACAGCATTAAATGACAAGACAGCGGGAACCTTTTATAGAAAAAAGTACAGAATCAGGATTTATAATCTAAGTGATAATGTCATCATGCTCGAAAGAAAGAGGAAGGAAGGGGCATATATCCAGAAGACCTCAACCGGACTTTCCAGGATAGAGCTTGAAAATATACTTTCCGGGAATTATTCTTTTTTACTGAACCGTAATGACAGGCTGTGCAGGGAATTTTACATAGAACTTGTGTCAAAGAGGCTGCACCCGGTTATTATCGTTGACTATGACAGGATTCCATATGTATATAAGTATGGTGATGTGAGACTTACATTTGATTACAATCTGAAGGCGACAGCAGCGTGTGGGAATATGTTTGATTTGGAAGAGCCGTCGTTTGACGTATTAGAGCCTGGCACGCAGATTCTTGAGGTGAAATATACGGAATATCTTCCTGATATTATCAGAGATCTTCTGAAGGTCGATGCAAGCATACAGGTTTCTGCATCAAAGTATGTGATGTGTCTTGAGAAAAGGAAGGATATTTCTTCGAGAAGAAATTTCTCAGAAGGGTAATTGGCAATAGGAGGAACAATATGAGCACAAAAGACGTAATAAAAAAATCCGTACTGGAATCACCTATGTACAACCAGGCGATTTCCGGCGGAACGATACTTTCGATCATCATTGATTTATTATTTGCACTGCTGCTCGGCGTGATTATCTATGAGATTTACAAGCATTATTATAAGGGTGTCGTCTACAGCAGGAATTATGCATTCTCGCTGATTGCTATGACAGTGCTCACCTGTATGGTCACGCTGGCCATCAGTACGAATGTCATCATCTCCCTTGGTATGGTCGGTGCGCTTTCAATCGTAAGGTACAGGACGGCTGTTAAGGAGCCTCTTGATCTCGTCTACATGTTCTGGGCGATCACCTCCGGAATTACTGCCGGCGCTTCGATGTACCTGCTCGCAGCCATTGCTTTTGTGATTATGTTCCTTCTCATCTATTTCTTCAATAAGAAAGAGGATGGCAGGGAAACGTATATCATGGTCATTCATTTTTCAGAGGACGCAACCGGCGACGAAATCATAAAGATTCTCGAAGGACTGAAATACCAGATCAGGTCCCGTGTCATGCATGGCGACACGATCGAGATGGTTGTCCAGGTTGCCATCCGGAAGGATAATATTAGCTTTGCAGAAAAGATCCGTGAGCTTCCAAAGGTCAAGGATGTGTCCGTCATTGAATTTGATGATGAGTATCATGGGTGATTGTAAATAATAGTGCTCTATTTCATAAATGCTACACTGCACTGGTATATTGATTATTTTTCTTGCAATATTCTGTGCAGTGTATTATTATACTATTTATTATTTCCTAGAAAAATAGTAGGAAATAATAAATCAGTCTTTGATTATTATGGAGAAAGAAATGAGATATGATACAGCAGTAATAGGCACGGGTCCTGCAGGACTTGAAGCAGCGATTACACTTAAGGTTCGAAATAAGAATATTATTGTACTGGGTTCGAAGGCAAGTTCTGAAAAGGTTGAGAAATCGCATGTGATTGACAATTACCTGGGCATTCCTCATGTTAAGGGTTCTGATTTGACAAAAGAATTTCTGTCGCATGCCTCTAGTATGGGGGTCGAAATCACAGAACTCAGGGCAAATACAGTGTATGCGATGGGAGATTATTTTGCCATTTCTGCATCTGATGAAAATGGTGAGCAGATGCTAGAGGCATCGACCGTCATACTTGCTACAGGAGTCGTGCAGACAAAGGCGCTGCCCGGAGAAGATGAATTTCTCGGACGGGGCGTAAGCTATTGTGCGACATGTGATGCTGCGCTCTACAGAGGAAAGTCAGCAGTAGTCGTTTCCTATTCAGACGAATATGAAAGCGAAGCAGACTTCCTGGCAGAGATGGCAGAGAAGGTATATTATCTGCCGGTTTATAAGGCTTTGGCAGGTGAAGACATTGCTTTCAAACATGATAATATTGAAATTATCTTTGGTGAGAAGCCTGTGTCTATTTCCCAGAATGAGGATAAAAAAATGTCCCTTACCACTGATAAGGAACAGATTGTTTCAGATGGAATTTTTATTTTACGAAGTGCCGTAGCACCGGATAAATTAGTTCCCGGTCTTGAGACCGAAGGAGCGCATATAAAAGTCGACAGAAAGATGGCTACGAATCTTCCAGGCCTTTTTGCAGCAGGAGATGTGACCGGCACACCGTACCAGCTCATCAAGGCGGCAGGCGAGGGAAATGTCGCAGCACTGTCGGCGGTGGAATATATGAGCAAGGCTTAAGAGTGTCACGGGGACGGTTCTTACTGACAACTTTTTTTCATTAATATGACGCTTGTTACACTAAAAAAAGATGTCAGCGGAACCGTCCCTCTGACATCTCCTCTGACATCTTAGCAATGTGTTCACGCCAGTTCGCCGTGCTTCTCGTAGTGGCATTTCTTTGTTACTTTATTTTTTTCATCTACAAGAACCACTGTAGGCTTCATAGCAGCAGCTTCCTCAGGTGTGGCTTCGGCATAGCACATGATGATGACCTTGTCACCAACACAGACTTTTCTTGCGGCTGCTCCGTTCAAGCAGATGATGCCTGAATTTTTTTCGCCTGCTATGACATAGGTTTGAAACCGCTCGCCATTATCGACATCGGCAATGTCAACCTCTTCATATTCGTTTATTCCGGCTTCTTCCATTAAAGCTTCATCTATTGTGATGGAGCCGACATAGTTCAGCGCGGCTTCCGTGACGGTTGCTCTATGGATTTTTGATTTCAGCATATGTATGTACATAGCAGTCCTCCAATCTAATCTTGTCATGGGGACGGTTCTTATTGACAACTTTTTGTTTTAGGGTGTCAATGAGAACCGTCCCTTTGACACAATTTATGCAAGAAAATTATCGATGAGCCTTGTAGTTCCAATATAGACAGCCATTGCGAAAAGGGTATCCGGCTTTACCTCTGCAGCGTCTTCAAGCGTGCTAAAGTCAACAGCAGAAACATAATCGATTTTAGCAAGAGGCTCACTTTCGATTATTTTTGTCTGGGCATCGAGAATCGTTTGAACATTTTTTTCGCCATTCTCAACCATCTTCTTACCTTCGAATACAGCCTTTGAAAGGATGGTGGCAGCCATTCTTTCTTCTGGAGAAAGGTAGGTATTTCTTGATGACTTTGCGAGGCCGTCATCTTCACGAATGATCGGGCAGCCGATGATTTCGATGCCATATGACATATCGCGTACCATCTTCTTTATGATGGAAAGCTGCTGTGCGTCCTTCATTCCGAAGAAGGCCTTGTCAGGTGTTACGATATTGAAGAGCTTTGAAACTACTGTGCAGACGCCTCTGAAGTGGATAGGTCTTGTCTTTCCGCAGAGCTTCTTTGGCATGTCGTTTAAGATTTCAACGAATGTTGCTGCATTTTCTGGATACATTTCTTCGACTGAAGGGTGGAAGACGAGTGTTGCACCATGAGCCTCAAGAAGCTTGCAGTCACTTTCAAAATCCCTTGGGTACTTTGCGAGGTCCTCGTTTGGTCCGAACTGGGTCGGATTTACGAAATCTGAAACTACAACCTTGTCGCACTCTGAAACTGCCTTATCAACAAGGCTTGCATGCCCTTCATGGAGATATCCCATTGTAGGAACGAGGCCGACTGTCAGTCCTTGCTTTTTCCATTCTGCTACATTTTTTCTTACATCTGAAATTTTTTCTGCTACGATCATTTTTGTCTTCTTTCTTTTATGTTCTTTATATGGCAGATTATGTTATTTTGACTGCCATATTGATCTGATTCTTGTTGTCAGAGGGACGGTTCTTCTGACACTTTTTTGTGTTGTCAGAGGGACGGTTCTTCTGACACTTTTTTGTAGGTAACAAGCTAAGGTGGCACCGCACATGCTGTATGTGAAGGAGCCACTTTTGCGACTGCAATCAGCGAAACGTCCGAAGGGCGTGAGCTGGTAGCAGCGTTGACGTATCGAGTAGGGCAAACCAATTGGCAAAAGTTGTCAATAGAACCGTCCCCGTGACAACTTAATATTTTGCATCCAGGCTTGCTAAGAATTCATCACTGCAGTCGCTCTTTGGATAGGTGTGCTCGACTGCCGGGAATGACTGGTCCTTGACGGCAGCCTGGTATTCAGTGAAGGCCTTCTTCATCTCGTCACCGATGTTTGCAAAATGGCGGACGAACTTCGGAGCGATTCCGCCGGTCGTCATATTCAGCATGTCCTGATAAACGAGAACCTGCGCATCGCATCCGTTTGATGCCCCGATGCCAATCGTGATGATGTCGAGCTTCTTTGTGATTAGGGTAGCAAGCTTAGGAGGAACGCATTCGAGTGTGATTGCGAATGCACCGGCTTCCTGAACTGCAAGTGCATCCTGAAGGACACGCTCTGCATTTTCTTCGCCCTTGCCCTGAACCTTGAAGCCACCAAGGGCATTTACTGACTGTGGAGTCATTCCAACATGGCCTACTACAGGGATTCCAGCTTCAGTGATTGCCTTGATCTGAGGAGCAATGTGGACACCGCCTTCAAGCTTTACAGCGCTGATGCCAGGTGCTTCCTTCATCATGCGGCCTGCAGACTCGAGTGCCTGCGCAGGTGAAATCTGATAGCTCATAAATGGCATATCGAGAACCACAAATGTCTCCTTGCATGCGCGGGCAACAGATCTTCCGTAAACGATCATCTCATCAAGCGTGACAGGAAGCGTGTCATTATATCCCTGCATTGTCATGCCAAGGCTGTCGCCAACAAGAATCATGTCGACGCCTGCCTCGTCCATCAGCCTTGCTGTGGTGTAGTCATAGCAGGTGAGCTGTGCGATTTTTTCTCCCTTTGCCTTCATGTCAAGAAGCGTCTTTACTGTCTTTTTCATTTCCGTCCTTTCATAAATTAAGATTAATAAATATTAATAATGTAATAAGGTCATTTAAATGTATATTTGATACTGTATCTGTCTAAGTACTTAATCAACATTTTTTCAGGTTTTGTTCAGTTCGTTATTTACATAATCCGTAATGTCTTGATAGTCCCGTCCCGGATTTTTCTCTTTTGCGAGTTTTACCAGTTCCTCTGCGCATTTCAAATAAAGACCGCTTTCGTCTTCATCCATATACTTAAGATGCTTTTCGAGCGTTGCTGTGTCGCCCCGCTCGACCGGACCTGAAAGTGCTTTTACCGGACCTTTTTCAAAAATATTATTGGCGTTCGCAATGAAGAGAGGCTTTATGGCATCGAGTGCTTCATTACTCGTAAATCCGGTGTTTTCCATATGCTTCTGGGCAAGGGCAGCCAGTCCGCAGATCATATTGCTCATTTCGACGCAGGCCAAGTGGTATTCTGCCTTTCTGCCCGGCATTAATATTTTTGTCCTTACGTCTGCGCTCTGTAGAAGCTTTGACCATGTGTCGAGACTTTCCTGCACCGGCCCTTCCAGACAAAAAAATACACCCTGCAGTCCCTCGTAAGACGAATATTTGTCTGCGAAAGGATATAGCGGATGTATCGAAATCGGAACTATATTTTTTTCTACTGCATCGGGAAATGCATCTTCAGCACCAAGGCTTCCACTGCAGTGGATCATCATTTTTCCCTTTAGACTTTCCTTTGAAAGAGAGTCGTAGGTGTTTTTTATTTCACTGTCCGGAACAGTCAGAAAAATCGCATCACTAGCTGCTATAAGTTTTTCGGGACTTTCGAAAAAGGAAGTTCCCGTAAATGCCGCCGCATCTCTACTTGATTCTTCATGCCGGTTATAATATCCGGTCACCTGAATGCCATGCTCGGAAAAATATTTCCCGAGAGAGAAGGCGACTTTGCCTGCTCCAATAAAACCTGTCTTCATCATCATACTCCCTTCAAAAATTATCAGGCGTTGAGCCTTACCAAAAAGAATAAGATGACTATTCCGGGCGTCTCTGGTATAGTTCCAAATGGATACCATCCTTGTGTTTTGCACGGGGTAAATGTAGCACTTTGCATTATTTTTGTAAAGCGGTTTTTGTATACAATAATCGATTAAGTGTAATAACAAATAATAATGCTGCGGAGAATAATATAGAATCTGTTTGTAAAATTACTCTGCTATTTGAAAAAATTATACTATGTGAAAGATTTTCATAGTTTTTAACATATAATATA
>ONHZ01000028.1 GCA_900317755.1 uncultured Lachnospiraceae bacterium | reverse complement strand
TTCATCGTCGGGAACAAAAGTACATCCCTGATGGCTGGGCTGTTTGTCATGATCATGACCATACGGTCAATGCCGTAGCCGATGCCGCCTGTAGGAGGCATACCGATTTCAAGTGCATGGAGGAAATCCTCATCTGTGTGCTCAGCTTCCTCATCACCAGCTTCTGAAAGGGCATCCTGTGCTGCAAATCTTGCTCTCTGGTCGATCGGGTCATTCAGCTCTGAATATGCATTCGCCATTTCCCAGCCGTTGATGAAGAATTCGAATCTCTCAACATAGTCCGGATTGTCAGGGCAGCGCTTTGTAAGCGGGCTGATCTCGACAGGATGATTCGTAATGAAGGTAGGCTGGATGAGCTTGTCTTCTACGAATGCCTCAAAGAAAGCATTCAGGATATCGCCCTTCTTATGGAATGGCTGGTATTCTACATGATGCTCATCCGCAAGCTTTCTTGCCGTCTCAAGATCCGGAACCTCATTCCAGTCAACCCCTGAGTACTTCTTTACAGCCTCAGCCATTGTCATCTTTGCAAAAGGCTTTGAAAGATCCATGACATTATCGCCGTATGTAAGAATCTCAGAGCCTGTGACTTCCTTTGCGACATAACGGTAAAGGTTCTCGGTAAGTTCCATCATGCCATTGTAATCCGTATATGCCTGATATAATTCCATGAGTGTAAACTCAGGATTGTGTCTTGTGTCAAGGCCTTCATTTCTGAATACACGGCCGATTTCATATACTCTTTCAAGCCCGCCGACGATGAGTCTCTTTAAGTATAATTCAAGAGAAATCCTCATCTTCAGGTCTTCATCAAGTGCATTAAAATGTGTCATAAAAGGTCTTGCTGCAGCACCGCCTGCATTGTGGACAAGCATAGGTGTCTCGACTTCCATGAAGTCCTGTGTGTCAAGATAATTCCTAATCGCACGAATGACCTTTGATCTCTTTTCAAATGTATCCCTTACTTCCATATTCATCGTAAGGTCAACATATCTCTGGCGGTATCTTGTATCCGTGTCCTGGATGCCGTGGAATTTCTCAGGGAGCGGGGAAAGGCTCTTTGAAAGAAGCGTGAGTTCCTTTGCATGAACGGAAACCTCGCCCGTCTTTGTCTTGAATACGAATCCAGTAACACCGAAAATATCACCTGTATCAGAATGCTTGAAATCAGCGTAGGTCTCTTCACCAAGATCATCCCTTGTGACATAGACCTGAATATCGCCCTTCCTGTCACGAATGTTCATAAAGGAAGCCTTGCCCATGACACGCTTGAACATCATCCTGCCTGCAAGGGAAACTGTCTTTCCTTCAAAGCTCTCAAAATCATCCTTGATGTCCGTCGTGTGATTTGTCACATCAAATTTCGTGATCTTAAAAGGATCTTTTCCTGCATCCTGAAGCGCCTTCAGCTTGTCACGTCTGACGCCCTCAAGCTTATTTATATCCTGCGATGATGTATTCTCATTCTGATTTCCTGCTGCCATTTTATTGTCCTTTCGTACAAACAAAAGAAGCGGAGAAATAATCTCCGCATAAATTACATAATATTTTCCGTGCGGATTATTTCTTGTTTGAAATAGAAATAACCTTGTACTCGATGTCACCATCTGGAGCAGAAACCGTAACCGTCTCGCCCTTCTTTGCACCGATCAGTGCCTTGCCGACTGGAGAATCATTTGAAATAACTCCGTTTAATGAATCAGCCTCTGTAGCACCCTTTATTGTAAAGGTCATTTCTTCATCGAGCTCGATATCTTTGACTGTGACTGTTGAGCCAATAGAAACCCTGCCCTTTTTGATGTCTTCAGCTTCAACAACCTTGACGTGCTTTAACTGTTCTTTTATCTCTTCGATTCTTGCAGCGGTCTGAGCCTGAAGATCCTTTGCAGCATCATATTCAGCATTCTCTGAAAGATCGCCCTGTGCACGAGCCTCCTTCAGTGTTGCTGCAATGTCATGCATCTTTTCATTTGTCAAATAATCAAGCTCGTCCTTAAGTGCCTGCAGGCCCTCAGCGGTAATAAGGTTTTCCTCTTCGTCATCCATAACGTCTGCCATGACAAACCCCTTTCTGGTATTCAAAAATAATCATAAGAAGCGGTATTTCCGCATGTTCCAAATTAGTCTCGTATTCGCAGTAAATATGCGTTATCTGCACGCATGTCGATATATTATAAACTTAAATAAAATCCGTGTCAACAATGCATTTTCAGACACTTTTTCCCTGACATTCTAATGCAGATTCATTCACAAAGATCTGTTACGCATCAATTTTCTATGCATGCAATCAGAAAATCCGGTTCATAAGCTGAATAATGGTGAAACTGACCCATGCATTCTTCAGGCACGGTATCAGGGTTCATATTAGAATAAACCGTACAGCCATTCACAAAAGCAGTCGACACCCTGTCGTGAACTCCTTCAAAAAATAAAGGATTGATATCCAATATATATTTATGCCGCGCGATTTCTTCTATTGATGCTTCCATTGGCGCCGGAGGAATGTAATGCACGTTCGGCAGGGAAAGCACGCTTATTTCCTTCCCATCCTGTGACTCAGAAGGCCTGTCCTTTGTGGAAATATAACATTTATCCCAGCCCTCACCCTGGATGTCAAGCTCGATTCCGGCCTCTGCCAAAGTAGAGATTACTTTTTTACGCATTCTATACCGGACAATTCTGTCGAGCGAGTATAAATGATTCATTAATAGAGGAAAATTTTTCTCACCTATCGACAGGAAGATATGATCTCTATCAAATGATGACAGACAATCAAGATATTCTATTACGGAATCCTCTATTGTCTGCTTTTCAGGATTCCAAAGTTTCGCAAGCTCTAACACCATTTTTTGAATCGCATCTGGTCTTCTTTTTAATTCAAGGAGCAGTTCATTTTCCGGCATAAACGTGCCACTGAAGAAAAGGCGGTCTGACGGATTCATGTTACCAACGTATTTCGCTCCCGGCAGCGGCTGATACAAAATCTTTTTTATATGAGGATAATATTTTCGCACATATTCAGCATGCCTTTTGTCAATGCAGATGACATTGTAATTCTTTAGCTTATAGGATAATCCCGGATGATGATAAAGCGGATGATCAAGCAGATAATTATAGAATGGCGCATCAATTTCATCTAAAATCGGCGTCCCGTCATCGTCAGAAAGATATGGGAGAAACGAGTTAAAATCGATAACAGCGTCATATTTCTTTCCAATATATGTTTCAAGGATTCCAAACTGGGACAGGTCTCTCGAAGATGCCGTGCTGCCAGGCTCATCCGGCAGAAGCACGGTCTCGACATGATCTCCCTTATTTTGAAAAATCTCTGCTAATTCCCTGGCAAAAAATTCACCGGAGAAGTAGCAGAGAGATCTTGTACAGAATATCAGTATTTTTCTCATATTAATATCATGCTTTGCCGCTGAAAACCTGAATCAGCACAACAGCTCGGAAATTTTAGTAGCTGATGACTTCAGCCCCGTCCTCAGTCACGAGAATCTGGTACTCCCACTGAGCCGATGGCTCGCCGTCAAGCGTATATACTTCCCAATTGTTCACCTTGTCCGTATAGATCTGGGCTGTGCCGGCATTGATCATAGGTTCAATAGTAAACATCATGCCAGGAACCAAGAGCATGTCCTCGCCCTTGTTTCCGAAATAACCAACCCACGGCTCCTCGTGGAACTGGATTCCTACACCATGTCCACCGATTTCACGGACTACAGAATAGCCATTTGCCTCTGCCCAGGTATGAACTTCATATGCCATATCACCAAGATAGCCCCAGGGCTTTACGGCAGCAAGTCCTCTGTCGCAGCACTCTTTCGTGACTTCGACAAGCTTCTTCTTTTCAGGAGAAACATCGCCAATCAGATACATTCTTGAGGAATCAGAATAATATCCGTCAAGGATAGTCGAGCAGTCTACATTTACAATGTCGCCGTCCTGAAGAACTACATCCTTTGAAGGGATGCCGTGGCATACCTGGTCATTTACAGAAGTGCAGACACTCTTCGGGAAGCCTTCATAATTTAACGGTGCAGGAATCCCGCCCATGCTCCTTGTGACTTCATTTACGATGTCATCGATTTCCTGGGTCGTCATCCCGACATGAATCTGCTTTCCTACTTCATCGAGGCAGGCAATATTTATTTTTGCGCTTTCCTTTATTTTTTCTACCTGCGCCGGAGTCTTTATCATGTTGTGATCCGGAACCTTGTGGCCTGCAAGTTCCTCACTCTGTATCTTCCTGTCAAACGCTTCGTGGCAGTTCTTGTACTTCTTTCCTGATCCGCACCAGCACGGATCGTTTCTTCCGATTTTCATTTTTTCCTTCTAACTATTCCAATATAATATGTAAGATATTTCTAACACCGACGGAATGATAAATCAAACCGGGTATTATGTCAAATCAAATATCAAAAATATATATGCTGATTCAGCCGAAGTATCGCCTGAATATGTACATTAATTATTATCATCCTGTCCATTAATATAATTCACCGTATCGTGATGAATAGTAATCTCACCAAATACGACGCTGTGCCAGAAGGATTTATTCACCTTCACTTCGTGCTCATTTTTTTCAAGCTGCTCATAATCGTAGCCGTTCCAGTCGAGGCTGTGATATGTGAAACCCTTTTTTTTTGCCAGAGACAGCTGGTATTTCTGCGCAAGCGCAATTTCATACATCGTTCGGTCGATATCTTCAGAATCCGCCAGCATGTTTTCCTTCTGCGAAGGATAGAGATCATCCCAGAAATCATTCTGTGAATTCCGGAGCTCTTCCTCTTCCGCTTCAGTCAGCACGATATTATTTTTCAACGCCAGTTCATAGAAAATCCGGTCGTGCACCGCCATCCCAAGCGCTGCCTTTTTTGCCTGCGCACTCATAAAATAACCATTCGTGTGAATATTCCAGAAATCCTTTGTGCTCTTAGAATTATAAATTTCTGCCTCATTCTCAACTAGACATTCCTCATACATGATGTAAAAGGCCATTTCTTTTACAGTCAGATTGTCACCGTCAATCCGCACGACAGTCTCGTTTTTGTGATTTCTGAGATTGATCGGCGTACGCCGCTCAGCAGAAACAAAAGCCATATAGGTAAGTGCGAGAAGCAGCGCAAGAAGAATAATAAAACGCAAAATGGCACGAATCACTCCGTGCCTTTCTGCTTTATTTTTTGCTTCTTTTTTCTGCTGCTTTATTGAAGTTTTTTTGAAATCTTCAATCGAAGCTTGTATTTCGTTATCTGTTTTTTGGGAAAAATGGTTAATATTCTCTGGCTCCATATCAGATGACTCTGCGGATTGCTACAATTGGATGACATGTATATGGCCTGTAGTTTGTAATACCCTGGCTCCTGCTCTGTGCCTCGACAATCGTACCGGCACCAGTCGCAATGCCTACATGTCCCTGATAGCAGATGATGTCACCGGCCTGGATATTCTCGTAGCTTACTTCCTGCCCGACAAGGCGGAGCGAAGCTGAATTCCTATAGCCAGAAAGATTGATTCCAAAGTTCTTGTACACCTCTACTACAAAGCCGGAACAGTCGATGCCTTCTGTGAGCGAATTCCCGCCCCATACATATGGATTTCCAATAAACTGGCTCGCATAGGCTACCACTGAACTGCCGCTGATGCTGGTTCTTGGCGCTGGGTTCAGGCTCTCTGTCACTACCGGCGTAGAATCGGCAGTTTCGGTTGTTGTCGTGGTAGTAGTTGTTGTCGTGGTAGTAGTTGTTGTCGCATTGTCAGCTGTGTTTGTAGTGGTAGTAGTCGCAGCGCCTGATGCCGCAGCTTTTTTTGCTGCCTTTGCCTTTGCTGCTGCGGAAACTTTCCTTGCGTTCTCAGCTGCTTTTTTCGCTGCTGCCTGTCTGGCGAGCTCAGCGGCACGCTTTCTTGCTGCCTCCTTTGCGGCCGCAATCTTCGTATCGTAATCTGCCAGTTCCTGCTTTTTCTGGGCAAGCATGGCATTTAATGATGTCTGTTTTGAACTCAGCTCTTTTTTCTGGCTTTCAAGATCCAGCTGCTCTACTTCGAGACCCTTCTTCATTTCCTGAATCTCAATCTTGGTGGCCTCGTATGAATCAAGCATCTGCTTGTCTGAATCATAAATGGAATTTGTATATTGTACCCTGTCCAGAAAATCCGAAAAATTCCCGGATTCACAGAAGAGCGTAATGATGTTCTTGTCATCATTCTCATAAATATAACGCATCCTCTTTTTCATCATCTCGTACTGATGCTGTTCGGATGCTTCTGCATCTGCAATATCCTGGACTGCAGCATCAATTTCCTGCTGGTTCTCATCGATCTGGTCCTGAAGTGTGCTGACCTCTGCCATCAGCTCGACCAGCTGCGCATCAATTTCAGAAACCTGATTCTGTGTTTCCTGCTTCTCTTTTTCCAGTGTGGATATGCTGCTGTTGCTTGTCGTAGTCGTTGTTGGTGCGGCAGCAGCGTATAAAGGAGTAAGAATTGTTGAAAAAGAAATAAGTAATACTGCCAGTTTTTTAATAAGCCCTTTTTTCTTCATGTGAAATAAATAACCTTTATATATTTTCCCCAAATCATATGTCAGCTTCGTACAAAATCATAGGAGTAAAAACTTTGCTAATAATATATACGAAAAATGTACAAAAAAGTTTCAAAAAATAGAAAAGCCCCGGCGGCTTATACGTCGGGGCAGCCTTATCAAATCAGCAAAGCTTCATTCGAATTTCTTTAGTGATGATATCCGTATAGCTAAAGGATAACAGCTGTGCAGGCTTGCTACTATCTTCGTCATTCACTAATATAGTGAACACGCTAGGGTAAGCTGCCTTGATCACGCCATGCTGAATGTCTACCTTGTTTCTTCCGCGGTCGAGTCTGATAACTACTTTGTTACCACACTGCTGCTTCACAGATTCACGCACTTTGTTGAAATCCGCCTGTTCCATTTTCGAGGTACCTCCTACGCACAATTAATGTGCATAGTATAACATGGTAATTTCATTTTGTCAAAGTGCTTTATCAAGTTGAAGAGATGAAAATGTAATAAAATGACCATCGGTCAGTAATCAAAGGCCTCCAGACAAGTATGGCTTTTGATTATGCTAAGTATATGGAATCATTAATATAATTAAACCTTCTTATAAAAAATCCATTTTGTTTTTTCAAATACCTTTGCGATTGCAAGATAAAGGATATAGACTGCCAGCCCCGCCGCAAATGTAGCAAGCCCCCACTTCAATAAATCAAGCATGAATCTGTACGGCGTATTATATATGTCCACGATCCAGTCCTTCATTCCCCAGAGGCTGTAAAAGAATTTATTGTCATGTACGAGATACACCATGAAGGTGCCTGCGCCAATGAAATTGATAATTCTGCTATTCGGCATCTTTATCCGCCTGAAAATCTCGAAAATACAGACTGCAATCACCAGGACAATGAAATTCGAATTGCCATAGCTGATCACTGACTGATAAAAAATGCCGTCAGGGGTGTCCCTGTTAAAGACTTCGATATTCGTCATCGTCACATTATAATTTTCCATATTATCGAATAACGTGCTGCAGTCATACATCTGCTTTATTATCTCGAGTTCTTTTGCCTGTCCGAATGGTATGCCAGTAGTATGCGGGGCAAACGCGGTAAGCTTTTCACCGAGTATCTCATCTATGCATGGAATAGTAACGCTTAAATCATCTCCTTCATTTAACAGCAATTCATTCCTGATAGGACAAGAAATAGACCTTTTGTAACGGAAATCTTCAAAAAGAACGTCCATAAGGATTGTAACGTCTTTATTACTGGAAGGAGAAGCATAAGTAAATCTGAAATGCCGTTTTTCAATATTGTTCCTGGCATTTCTTATGTCTTCATCAACACTCTTAAAAGGAAAAATTTTCCCGGCTTCATTCACATATCTATCTATATTCGTCCCTGGCTGTACTACTATGTCAATATCAGTGCTTAGTCTGTATGGGTGCTTTAACAATAGCATCAATGCAGTTCCACCTTTGAAATAAAAAGGTAAGTCCACCCTCTGTATGGCTTCCAACAGACTGAAGGCATATATAACCCTCTCTAAAAGTGCCGGATCGCTGCCAGTCTTCTCATGAAGTTCATGAATATATTTTTCAGTATACATTTCTCTGGAAAGCATGTCTCACCCCTTTAGATACTTTTCTATTAATTCGGCTTTTCCTCTCCTGCCAGCATATCTATGAATTCGCCTTTCATCTATGGCATAATTTCTCAATGCATTCTCATATATAAATGGGATTTCAGACAGACTATATGTTGCCGAAATGCTTTTTTCAGCAACAACGTCTACAAGCAGTTTTTCCAGAGTAATTTCATGAGGATTGTCATCAGATAATGGAGACTGGCTTATCAGATCAAGCACAACAATGCAGTCTTTGCGCCAATACCTGTCGAACTCCTTCCTATTTGGGCGGTATATAACCTGTCCATTATAGTCATCCTGCAGAGTGTCAAAAATATATGAACTCACATCTTTCTGCACCTGTACATAGATTGCATTCTGCGCTATCTGATGATTGAGGAATTCATTCAGCAGCACGCTTTCAAAAACAACATAATCTAATGTAGGGAATGCCGCATTCAGCTTTTCACTGAGGCTTATTGCTCCCTCTGAATAAACAGGCTTATAATAAGGCCTGACACCTGCCTTATCTATTCCATATTCATCATAGCCAATTCTAAACAGCTCTCTCTTCTGCTGAAGGTCATAAAGCCCCCATCGGAATGCAGAATCAGTAAGACCGCCATCTTCTTTCTGGGCAAGCTCAAATAAGTCATCTCTATGATAAGTTCTATCTTTTGATAAAGAATCCAAAACCTGCTCTGTCCACATGATAATCACCTGCCTTCAAATCGTGATTTCATTATAAATCATTTATAAAAGAAATCAAGCGTTGCGTCAATTTTTATAAAAATTGACGCAACGCTATATATTACGTGCTTTTCTATTGCCTATTTTTAGTATTAGCTAATTGAATAGTAGTCTTTCCAGTGTCCGAAACGCTTACCGCCAACCCTCACTATTTTATGTTTCGCAATATTTGCTACTTATCAAAATACTGTAACAGGATACGCCAATCATCTCTAAGTACTTATCATCTGAAGCTTCATTCCAAGGATGTCCTGGCTTTAATGTCCTGTGCTGATTGCGATATTTATGTACAGTCTCCATGTTAAGCTGATCAGCTGTCAGATTTTCAATGATCTTCATGTCCATCGTTTCTTCTGTTTCATCACGAAGCATGGCACGAACTTCATTACTGGTACAGTGATAATCACCTTCCCAATTGCGGCGAAATGTAGAGCCAAAAAGATCGCCATTTAGAAAAATAGGCTTTTGAGAACGCTGTGCTCTTGGAACATTTATGACCATGATCACATTTCCAGTTTTCTCATCTGTATATGTATTTACATCCTGATCAACAAGAATATTTGCACTGACTTTAGCCTTATTATTTACAATATCCCAGAAATCCTTTTTAAGCTTTCTTTCATCCGTAAGGCCAGTCGTCCTCTATGAGCCGTCAGAATTTTCAGCTTTCTTCACCTCACGCCTGTTATCTTCTTTATATTCATCAAATTTTCTAAGGTCAAAAACTTCTGACATCTATGTCCTTTCAACTATACATAAAAATGCACATACTATATCTATCTGCTTTTATTCAATACTCACATTACATCAATAAAATTATACTATGAAAATAGCGATTTGTCATTGTACTGCTAATATAAAATTTTTAATTGTCATTCTAAGAATAATCCAATTGCAAACCAACTTGTTTCTCAATTTCCTGATTTGGAAATGTCCTATAAAATTGATTCATACATTGTCAATTTCCTAGTGAAAAAGCCCGCAAATTTCCTTTCCGGCAACTATTGTCACACAAAATATTTTTTTAATTTTTCCCATAAAAAATTAAGTAAAAAGAAAATTTAAAGCCATATGTATTGTATAGACACAAGATAATAATGTAAATCGCAGAATAAAAGTTAGAATTTTGAAAATGTTTCCACAGTTGTCAAAAACTTTTTATAAATAGAAATCCCGCAAGTCTCAAAACTAAACGGCTCACGGGGTAAACATACAGTCGATGCGACTGGATTTGAACCAGCGGCCCCTACGTCCCTAACGTAGTGCTCTACCAAACTGAGCCACGCATCGAGAAAGAAAAGCCGCTCGCTTCGATTTGCGAGCGACTGTTTTATTATACATAAATCATGCTGATTTGCAAGGATTTTTTATATCATGCCCCTCCTGCTGCATCCTCGCCATCGTCATCAGAAACGCCTGCGCCTACCGGCGTTAGTTTGAGCGGTTTGATGACCTTGTTGTCACGGTACATGGAGAAGCTTTCCATCGGATAATTCTTGAGATTGTCGAGAACCTTTCTGTCATCCGCCTGGTTCAGCATTGTAGCACGGGCCTTTGTAATCTCAATCTCTGTCCTGTACTTTGATGGACCGCCGACGCAGCCGCCTGGGCAGACCATGCCTTCAATGAAATCTTCAGGCAGCTTGCCAAGCTTGAGAAGCAACAGAGCCTTCATACACTCGTCACCGCCGGCGCATCTCTTCAGTTTTATGTCGTCAGTCTTGTCGCCTCTCTCCTTCATGCACTCAATAACTGCATTTGCAACGCCGCCGGAGGTTGCGAAACGCTTACCGAAAATAGAGGCTTCCTGATATGGATCTGTGCATGGCTCAAGCTCTACGTCAGCGCTTCGAAGAAGCACCCTGAATTCGCCATAAGTCATAACGAAATCTGCATTATCCGGTGTGGCTTCCTTGTCAGCAGCCTCTGCCTTCTTTGCGATGCACGGTCCAATGAATACTGTGACGCAGCCAGGATGCTGAGCTTTCAGATATCTTGAAACAGCACACATAGGGCTGACAACGGTTGACATATTGTGAGAGTACTGCTCAGGATAATGCTTCTTCAGCATATTAATAAATGCAGAACAGCATGAAGTCGTCATCTTCTTGCCTTCGAGAAGGGCTTCCGTCCATTCTTCTGACTCGTAAGCAGCAGTCATATCGCCGCCGAGACCAACCTCGACCATGTCAGTAAAGCCCATCTTCTTTACGGCTTCACGGATGGAACCCATTGTAATGTCAGGTCCGAACTGGCCCTCAGTAGCAGGCGCACACATGGCATAGACCTCTTTGCCTTCCTTAATGGCCGCAATAATCTGTGTAAGGTATGTCTTTGAAGCTGGAGCACCAAACGGGCAGCTGTGAATACAATGTCCGCAGTTTATGCACTTTTCTTCATCAATGACGCAGATGCCGTAATCATCGTATGTGATCGCGCCAACTGGGCAGGCCTTCTTGCATGGCCTCTCAAGATGAACGATGGCATTGTATGGACATGCCTTTGCGCACATGCCGCACTCACGGCACTTCGTGGCATCAATATGGCTTCGATGGGCACCCATCGTAACAGCGCCAAACTTGCAGGCATTGAGACAGGCCTTTCCCATACACTTACGGCAGTTGTCTGTAACGGTGTACGAAGAAATCGGGCACTCCTCGCATGCAGGGCCTAAAATCTGTACGATGTTTTTTGAAGTATTTCCCGGAATCGGATTCTCTCCCTTTGCAAGGCGGATTCTCTGCTTTGTGAGCTCCCTGTCCTTGTACACGCAGCAGCGGTATTTTGCAAGAGGACCAGGGTTGATCTCATAGACGATTTTCTCCTCATTTTCCGGCGTAAGCTCGCCCTTCCATGCGAGGCGCGCGGTTTCCTCCATAATCTTGTGCTTCAGCTCAACCAGGCTGGCGTCATTTGTGACCATATAACCTCCTAAAATGCATCGCCCTTGATGCATAAAATACTATCAGGTGCAAAACCAACATCTGCCATAACATTCATCGCTTACAGCATAATGAGTTGTGCATCACTGACATAAAATAATTTCATTGCATACAGAATTAATATAACATAAAATTTCACAAAAATCTCATATTGTACTATCAAATTTTTGTAAAAATTGAATTTATTCTAATACAAAACGAGCCATGGCATATCGCCACGGCTCGTAAAATAAAATTTCTAATGATTTTTAATAATCATTTCAGTCCGAATAAGTACTTACCCATAAATATGGCACTATGTAGTTCGTCTCAGAAGACATGACCCATTTACCATCCTTAAGTACAAAGTAGCATCCAGAATTCAGCCGATCTGTTTCAACACTGTCACTAATCGCATCACTGAAAAATGATTTTGTATTATGATGAATTTTAAGATCTCCAGAAACGCTGACATTGATTTTCGGTTCACCGTCATAACCTTCAAATCTTGGTATGGCTTTCATATTTGTAAATTCGATGCTGGTAACACCAGTCTGGGTAGGATCAGCGGCAAATGAGCTGACAAGACGATTGTATTCATCCTGCATGTCAGCAGTATCCCCGGTGACATTTAACTTTGACACCAGTGTTGCAAAATCCGTACCATCCTTTGCGCTATTTACAATCTGCACGACGGCATCGTAAGCCTGCTTTGATACTGCCTTCATCGTGTCTGCATCTGGCTCACCGTAATCAAGCTGAATTTCATCATTATCAGAAATAATGCTGATCGCACGAGGACTTGCATTCAATCCATCGGCCGTGCATGCAACCATATATGTCGCATTAAGTGCCTGCGGAATAACGTAACAGTCAGTTTCCTTATCAGACTTGCTGCTGTCTAAGTATTTTTTATCTATTGCCTTGCCATTGACTTCAACCGTCGCACCTGCTGGCGCTTCAAAAGTCACGTTCTTTACGACGATGCCATTTGATGCAACCTTCCAATTCGGGAAAATTCCGAAAGCATTTCCGTCTTTTACTACATCAATGGATAATGCATCATAAATTCCGAAAGAACTGCCTTTTGATGTCACATATACCGTAGCTTTCTTACTGTCTTTTGATTCAACAGAAAAATCAACATCCTGCAGCTCTTTTTCATCAAATGCCTTTATCGCATCCTCTGTAAGGCCGTAATTTTCAGAAAATGCCTTCTTATTTACGAAGTCACTTTCTTTCACATCAAGCATTTCGAAAGCCTGATCAGGATGATTAGTCACAAGGCTGTAATAAAACTTCTTTGCAACTGTAACATATCCAAACGAACTGTTTGCTACCAGGAAAAATACAACGATTCCGACAACACAGGCTGCAATAGAGCAAATGAACATCAAAAAGCCTTTATCAAGCGGCTTCTTCGGAGCAGAATATGCTGCAGGATTTGGGCTATACTGAGCACCGCCCATATTCGGATTTCCCTGTGGATTATACTGCGCATTGCCCATGTATGGCTGTCCACCCTGTGGATTGTACTGTGCGTTGCCCATGTATGGCTGTCCGCCCTGCGGATTGTACTGCGCGTTACCCTGTGGATTCATCTGATTATTTTCGTTCATGCTTCCTCCTTACTGTCCGTCTGCTGAATCGTCAGCAGCATCAGCACTGTCTGCATTTGCGCCTGAGCCGCCATCAGCATTTTCCTGTACGGCTCCTGATGCAGTCTCTGCCGCACCTGCTGCACCGTCTTTGGTGACAGTAAAGTCGTCGCAATTAACAACAGCCTCATCATCTGAAGAATGGCTGTCTGTATCATCTAATACGCCAGAACTATAGACTTTTGTATTCATCTTCTGTGGCGTTACATGGTACTTTATTCCAATCACTACGGCAAGTGCGATAAATACGGCTGCAACAGCAAAGAGAACAATACTTATTACCTTAAATGGTGGTTTCTTTTCCTGCATTTCATTCCTCCATAAAACATATTATATACGGCTAACTATACTATCACTTCATGACACTTTTAGTCAAGATATTGTGCAAAATAATTGTAATATTTTGGTAAATTATTTTACACAATCAAGAATATGCATATATTTCAGAAACTATTTTGATATTAAAGCGTAAATATTCCAAGTCCCGAAAGCACAGACGAAATCAGAATTGCAACGATTCCTACCGGGCACACCCATCTTATCAGGAATGAATAATATTTCTTTGAATGGAATTTGTTCCCGCACTCTTCTGTCTCTGCGATAATTGTTTCCGGCTTCAGGATAAAACCTGCAAGGATTGCTGTGAAAAATGCGCAGATCGGCATGAGGACAGAATTTGAAATGAAATCAAAGAAGCTTAAGATGTCCATGCCAAAAATCTTCACATCAGACCAGATGCCAAAACCGAGTGTGCTTGGGATTCCCATGGCAAAAATATAGATGAAAGAAATGATTGAAGCCTTGAGTCTCGACATCTTGAAAATATCTATGAAGACGGAAACCATCGTCTCCATCAGGGAAATCGCAGATGTAAGAGCTGCAAAGAAGGTGAGGATGAAGAACATGGCACCGATAATCCTGCCTGCCTTCATTGTTGCAAATACCTTTGGCAGCGTAATAAACATAAGTCCCACGCCCGCATTCATCTTGTCAGGATTGCCACCGGAATATACAAAGAATGATGGAACAATGATGAGACCGGCCAAAAATGCGACAAGCGTATCAAAGAAATCAATCCAGCGGACAGAAGACTCAAGGTTGTCCTCCTTCTTCATATAGGAACCGTAGGTAATCATGATGCCCATTGCAAGCGACATAGAATAAAAGAGCTGCCCTAATGCCGCAAGGACCGTCTTCCCGGAAAGCCGCTTGAAATCAGGCTTAAAATAATAAAGAACGCCATCTAATGCACCAGGCTGTGCACAGGCATAAATCGCAACGATGATACAAAGGGCGATGAGTACCGGCATCAGAATGACAGCCGCCTTTTCAATACCCTTTTGCACGCCGAGAATTACGACAACTGCAGTGATCGCATCAAAAATCAGCATGCAGATGATTGGCTCCCATGTAGAACCAGAAAACGCACCGAAGAAACCGTCGCCTGCTGCGGCTTTATCCTGTCCTACGATATAGACACCGCAGTACTTCGTGACCCAGCCGCCGATGACGCCATAATATGGCACGATAATCGCTGGTATGATAAAGGCGAGGACACCTACCCAGGCAAATCTTTTATCCAGCTCTTTAAATGCTGCTGTTGCGGATTTTCCTGTCTTCCTGCCCATTGCGACCTCAGTCACCATCAGCGCAAAACCGAAAGACACGGCAATGATAATATAAACAAAAAGAAAGGTTCCGCCGCCATATTCAGCCGCCAAATACGGAAACCGCCAAAGATTTCCAAGTCCTACTGCAGATGTAGCAGAAGCCAGAATAAAACCGATTTTACCCGAAAAATTTCCCCTAGATTTTTTGTCTTCCATGTAATTCCCCTAAAAATTTTCTATATAAAAAATGATGTCCAGCCAAACGCTGAACATCATTATGTTATATGTTTGTATACAAACCGTCAAGAAATTTTTACAGATACTTCTTCAGGGCATCAGCCTTGTCTGTGTGCTCCCAAGGAAGATCAACATCAGTTCTGCCGAAGTGGCCATAAGCTGCTGTAGGTCTGTAGATCGGGCGGCGAAGGTCAAGCATCTTAATGATGCCGGCTGGACGAAGGTCGAAGTTCTCACGAACGATCTCGACAAGCTTCTCTGATGAAAGCTTTCCTGTGCCGAATGTATCGATGTTGATAGATGTAGGCTGTGCAACACCGATTGCGTATGAAAGCTGAATCTCGCATCTCTCTGCAAGGCCTGCTGCTACGATGTTCTTTGCAACATAACGTGCTGCATAAGCTGCAGAACGGTCAACCTTTGTGCAGTCCTTTCCTGAGAAAGCGCCGCCGCCGTGACGAGCCATGCCGCCGTAGGTATCAACGATGATCTTTCTTCCTGTAAGACCTGCATCACCGTGAGGTCCGCCGATTACGAAACGGCCTGTCGGATTGATGAAGAACTTTGTATTATTGTCGATTAGTTCCTTTGGAAGGACTGGATCAAAGACATATTTCTTAATGTCTTCATGAATCTGTTCCTGTGTAACATCCTCATCATGCTGTGTAGAAAGTACGACTGCCTCAAGTCTCTTTGGCTTGCCGTTCTCATCATACTCTACTGAAACCTGGGTCTTGCCATCTGGTCTAAGGTACTTAAGCGTGCCGTCCTTACGAACCTCTGTAAGCTTTCTTGCAAGCTTATGTGCAAGAGAAATAGGATAAGGCATGTATTCAGGTGTCTCGTTTGTAGCGTAACCAAACATCATACCCTGATCGCCGGCGCCTGTGTCAAGGTCATCTGTGAGCTCGCCTTCCTTTGCCTCGAGTGCCTTGTCAACACCCATAGCGATATCAGGTGACTGCTGATCAAGTGCTACCATAACAGCGCAGGTATTGCCATCGAAACCAGTCTTTGCATCATTGTAACCAATCTCATTGACTGTCTTCCTTACGATGGAAGGAATATCAAGCTGGGCCTTTGTTGTGATTTCGCCTGTAACAAGAACGAAACCTGTGCAGGAAGCTGTCTCGCAGGCTACACGGCTCATTGGATCCTGCTCCATGCAGGCATCAAGGATTGCGTCAGAAACTGCATCGCAGACCTTGTCAGGATGACCTTCGGTAACTGACTCCGATGTGAAAAGTAACTTTTCCATAAAATGTGTTCCTTTCTTCCCCTTATTGTTCGATTGCTCGCTCAGGTTTGGCACCTTCTAGAATTACAAGGGTTGCCGTGGTTTCACAGGTCCTATGTGCCTCCACCACTCTGAATAAGAGAACGATGAAATAAGAGAACATAAACTTCTTTGGTGCGCGCACCATTGCCGCACCCAAACCGCTGAATAAAATACAACCTTGTATACTTTTTTTCAATAGCAAAAATGAAACGATATACACACTTGTAAGAATGTTTGCCGTGAAAACACATGTGATACCTTTTGCTGATTGCCAGTGATAAGGTTTTGGCTATCTTGCATTATTCTTTTGATATTTATATAATAATAAAGATTGTATGAAGAAATATTCGTTGTCATTGTCACAATTCTATTTGCTTAGGCAAATATGACATTATTTTGAGGCACAAACTATACCGAGGGAGAAAATGAAATCACTACCTGTTGAAAAACTTAAGCCCGGAATGATATCTGCTGAAGATATTATGACGAAAAAAGGGCAGATTCTTATAAAAAAGGGCGATGCATTAGACAGCACGCTGATCACGAGACTGGCATTTTATGAAATTAAGAGTCTTACCGTAGAGAATCCTAATGTATCACAGGAGAAGCCTTCGGCAGATAGAAATACCGAGTTTCAGCCTGCGGCACAGGGCGCCGTTCAGGGTATACCAAATGCACAATCCCGGCAAAAACAGCCTGAAGAACAGAGTAAATATGTAAGTGAAGCCCTGACCACAACCACAAAAATACTTGTAAGCGATGAAAATCACGATGCCCAGGTCACTTATGCAAAAATGCTGGGCTCCCTGAAAGAGAGTTTCAACAATATTATTACTGGAAAGTTTAATAACGTCACAAAGGATTCCCTGCTTGCAGAGGCAAGCCAGATTTTCCAGTCCCATAGTTCTGTAGCTCTTTTCGACCTGCTCCGGACCCTGAGAGGGAATGACGATACAGTATATGCGCATTCTATCAATGTCGGCCTGATAGCAAGAGTTCTCGGAAAATGGCTCAAGATGTCAAATGATGATCTTGACATTCTCACGATTGCAGGATTCCTGCACGACATTGGAAAGCTTACGATTCCGCCCGAAGTCCTGACAAAGACAGGGAAGCTTACAGATGAGGAATTTGCTAAAATCAGAAAACACCCGGTAAACAGCTACAAGATTTTAAGCACAATACCAAATATTGATAAGAGAATTTTATTCGTTGCGCTGCAGCATCACGAAAGATATGATGGATCTGGATATCCTGATCATCTCTCCGGTGACCAGATTGACGATTTTGCAGCAATCATGGCAATTGCCGATGTCTATGATGCGATGACTGCGACAAGAAGCTACCGCTCTGCAAAATGTGCCTTCGAAGTCATCGAAGATTTTGAAAAGGATGGTTATCAGAAATACAATACGAAATTCATCATGACTTTCCTTGAACATATTGCTGACTATTACAACAATACCGTAGTCATGCTCTCAAACGAGCAGACTGCAAGGATCATCTACATAAATCCCCAGGCACTTTCAAGACCTATGGTAAAAATGAATAATGGAGATATCGTGGACCTGTCGAAGGAACGAGAACTACATATTGTTTCTACCATGTAAAGTTAATCATTTACGGAAATTGAAAAATTAGTCCCCCTAGCGGGCGTTTTTCAATTTCCTTTGTATTTATCCAACTTTGAGCAGGAATTTTTGACGATCATGCTCGGAATCAACGAGCTCCATGTCAGCGCCGAGCTGTCTGAATTTTTCCTCGATGTGCTCATAGCCTCTCTGGATATAGTGAATATCATCGATTGTGGTAAATCCATCTGCAGCAAGTCCTGCAATGATAAGGGCTGCGCCGGCACGAAGATCCGGTGCAGAAACCTCTGCCCCGGTATAATGATCTACACCTGTAATGATTGCGATATTTGATTCAACACGGATATTTGAACCCATGCGGTTTAATTCATCGACATATTTGAAACGGTTTTCCCAGATGCCTTCTGTCACCGTTGATACTCCGCCTGCCAGACCAAGAACAACAGTCATCTGTGGCTGCATATCTGTCGGGAATCCAGGATATGGAAGTGTCGTAACTGATGTAGGCTGAAGGGTAGTATGCGTAGCAATGACGCGAACGGCATCATCATATTCTACAATTTCACAGCCTGTCTCAAGAAGCTTTGCAGTCGTGGCTTCGAGGTGCTTTGGAATCACATTCTTCACAAGTACATCGCCATGTGTAGCGGCAGCTGCAAACATGAAAGTTCCTGCCTCGATCTGATCCGGAATGACAGAATATTCCGTTCCATGAAGCTTTTCCACGCCGAAAATCCTGATGACATCGGTACCGGCGCCCTTAATATTTGCTCCCATGGAGTTAAGAAGGTTTGCCACATCAACGACATGAGGTTCCTTTGCGGCATTTTCAATGATGGTCTTGCCCTCAGCGAGTGTAGCAGCAAGCATAATATTTATTGTGGCACCGACTGAAACCTTATCGAGATAGATATGTGTGCCGCGAAGCTTTTCAGCCTTTGCAGAAATAAGACCATAGCTGACATCGCAGGTAGCGCCAAGTGCTCTGAAGCCCTTCAGGTGGAGGTCAATAGGCCTTGCGCCGATGGCACAGCCGCCAGGAAGTGCGACCTCGGCTCTCTTATATTTTCCAAGAAGTGCACCAAGAAGATAATAGGATGCACGGATTTTCTTTATATATTCATAATCTACATCAAAGGATGTGATTGATTTTCCATTGATGATGACCTTGTGGGCATCCACTCTGTTGACGCTCGCACCGATTTCCTGAAGAGCTAAGAGCATGACATTAATATCTCTTACATCAGGAATATTTTCAATGGTGACATCTTCATCGCTCATAGCGGCTGCGGCAATGATGGCAAGTGCAGCATTCTTTGCACCGCCGATTTTTACCTCGCCCTGAAGAGGCTTCCCACCTTTTATAATAAACTGTTCCATTTCAAAAACCGTCCCTTATCGTTTTTTACATGTTCAGTGTATTTAATTATTCAGCTGCACCAGAGCTGTCAGTAGAGTCAATAGATGTATCCTCACTTCCAGATGTCGTCTCATCCGCACTTTCCGAATCCGTCGTATCTGTAGTAACCGGATCAAGGCTTGTGGCAGTAAAGGTATCATCAAATGTGACCTTTGCCCAAAGTTTTTTATTTAGCTTCATGCCACCGATATCCTTCTTCCAGGTCTTGATCTGTGACTTATATTCGCTTTCCTTCTGTTCATTTTCAAGCGTTGTAACCTTAGTCTGTGTAGCATCCTCATCATTCTGCTTGTCAAGCCTGATGACATAATAGCCTTCGCCATCTACATCAATAACCGGGCTGACCTGGCCATCTGACAAGGTCTGTGCGGTCTTGTAAACATCTTCAGGTAATGTGGAGCTTGAAAAATCCTTGCCTGTCCAATCGAATGTCTCTGAATATGAATACTGTCCGAGTGTCTGCGCCTCTGTCTCAAAATCAGCTGCTGCGGTAGAAGCAAGCGTCTCTGCATTTGCCTTCATCTGGGCTTTTTCATCATCGGTAAGCGCTGTAGTGGCACCAGATGCATTTGTCTGATCCTTTGTGGAAAACTTTACGTATGTGAATGTAGCCTGCTGATGCTCTGCTGCAGAGATGTTCACAGTGAGGCTGTCCTCATAAGCCTGCTTTACTCTGACAAGGTATGTGTGATTTGTAAGAAAATCAACGACATAATCTCTCTTTACGCCAAGGGCCTTCAGCGCTGTATCATCATTCTTCATGAATTTGTCAGCAGCATCTTCGATCTTCTGCTTGTCATCATCCGAAATCTTCACATCATAGTCGTCAGCATGCTTCTTGCAAAGGTACGACTGCTCAAGCTCGTCGATGACGCTGTTCTTTACACTTTCCTCCATAGTGTCGCCGCTGCTTCCTGCAGACTGACCCCACATGGAAGCTCCGCCAAAATAGCTGCTGTATGCAATATAATACATGGCTTCATAGTATTTTGCTACGAAATTGCCATAACCTAACGTAATCTTGTCTTTTCCTTTACCAATATTGATCAGCGTCTGGTTGCTCTTTGCTGGGCTGCAGCCCGTCAGCGTCATTGCTGCTGCAAGAATCAAAGCACCGGCCTTTGCGGCTGCCTTCTTAAAATTCATAATCCTTAATCTCCAAAATTTATTTATGATGGCACGGATTGCGATGCTTAATAATATCAAAATCCGTTCCACATAAATTGATATTATATAATAATGCTAAAAAATCGTAAAGCAGATTTTTTATGTCATTCTGTAAGAAGTAATTTATCTTTTATTTCCTTCACCATTGTGTTTGGTACAGCGGAAATTTCCTTCTCCGACATCTTATTATTCTTTCCGCAGTCAAATACGAAGGCCGGTGCATTTTTTTCGGCTGAGAATGAAAGATAAGGAGAATAATCCGAAAGCACTTCCGGAATCTTCGCTGCATCGAGTTTTCCTTCCGGGTAAAGTGAAATTTTGTATTTTTTCCCGGTCTGCTTTATTTCGGTAATATATGCTTCATGGGCATGGCTTCGAAGCAGTGAAACACCGAGCAGGTTCATCACAGATTTCGGCGGATCACCAAAGCGGTCGATCAGCTCATCTGTCATGTCGGAAAGCTCTTTTTCTGAAGAAATCTCGGATATTCTCTTATAAATATCAAGCTTCTGGACCTCATCCTGAATATAGTCAGGCGGCAGGAAGGCATCGATGTCAAGGTCTATTTCTGTATTGAAATCTGGTGCAGTCTCCTCGCCATTTTCTTCCTTCAGCGCATTCTGCAGAAGCTTTATGTACATATCGTAGCCGACAGCTTCCATATGTCCAGACTGTGCCTCACCGAGAAGCGTTCCGGCACCGCGGATTTCAAGGTCACGCATCGCAATCTTAAAGCCGCTTCCTAAGTCCGTAAATTCCCTGATCGCCGCAAGTCTCTTTTCTGCGACTTCCTTCAGGACCTTGTCCTTCTTATACATAAGGTAGGCATAGGCGGTCCTGTTCGATCTTCCGACACGGCCGCGGAGCTGGTAAAGCTGTGACAGTCCAAGCCTGTCTGCATCATGAATGATGATCGTATTTACATTTGAGATATCAAGGCCGATTTCAATAATCGTCGTTGCAACGAGGACATCGATTTCGCGGTTTATGAAGTCGGACATGATTTCCTCAAGCTTTCCCTCTGGCATCTGTCCGTGCGCATATGCCACTGTCGCATCCGGCACAAGAGCCTGGATTTCTGCTGCAACATCTGCAATGGTCCTTACAACATTCGTGACATAATAAACCTGTCCGCCCCTTGCAAGCTCACGATTGATTGCCTCACGAATCAGCTCAGGATTTCTCTCAAATACGAAAGTCTGAATCGGCATTCTTTCCTGCGGTGCTTCCTCAAGAAGACTCATGTCCCTGATTCCAATCATTGACATATTCAGGGTTCTCGGAATAGGCGTAGCAGAAAGTGACAGCACATCTACGTTTTCCTTCAGTTTCTTTATTTTTTCCTTATGTGAAACACCGAAGCGCTGCTCCTCGTCAATGATTAAGAGTCCAAGATTCTTAAAGCCGACATCTTTTGACAAGAGCCTGTGCGTACCGATGACGATATCTATCTGCCCGGTTTTTAATTTTTCCGCTGTCTTTTTATTTTCAGCGGTCGTCCTGAAACGGCTCATCATCTCTATATTTATTGGATAATTCGCCATTCTGGATTTGAAGGTATTGTAATGCTGTTCCGCGAGGATTGTGGTCGGAACCAGATAGACGACCTGCTTCCCATCGAGGACTGCCTTGAATGCAGCACGAAGGGCAATTTCCGTCTTACCGAAACCGACATCACCGCAGATCAGCCTGTCCATGATCTTCGGACTTTCCATATCCTTCTTCACGTCTTCAATCGCGGCAAGCTGGCTCTCAGTCTCTTCATATGGGAAGCTCTCCTCAAACTCGCGCTGCATATCATTGTCAGCTGAATACACGAAGCCGGTCTCCTGCTGCCGCTTTGCATAAAGCTCCACCAGATCCTTTGCAACAAGTGAAACAGCAGACTTTACCTTGCCAACGGTCTTTTTCCACTCATTATTATTTAGAGAATTAAGCTTCGGCTTTTTGCCGTCGCTGCCTGAATATTTGCCAATCAGGTCGAACTGGGTCGCCGGAATATAGAGGTTGTCGCCCTTATCATAGGAAAGCTTGATATAATCCTTTGCGACACCGTCCATCTCGATTTTTTCAAGGCCGCGGTATATGCCAACACCATAATTTTCGTGAACGACATAGTCTCCCGGTGAAATGTCCCGGAGCGATCGGATTTTGTCACCTGAATATCGCTTTATCTTTTTCTTTTTTCTAGCCGAACCAAAGATGTCGCTCTCAGAAATGAAGACAAAACCGGAATCCGGATACTCGATGCCTTCACGAAGGAAACCAGCCGTGACAAGGATTTCCCCCTCCGTCATCTTCCTATCCAGTTCTTCGGAAAAATAAGCCGGAATATCCCTCTCTGAAATCTCTTTAGCAAGCCGCTCGCCACGGGTACGGGACGGTGAAACAATGACAATTTTCCGTTTTAGTTTCTTATATTTATCAAGCTCCTTTAGGAGTAATTCGAAATTTCCATGGAAATTAATAATCTGTGATGTTGAAATCGAAAATCTCTTTTCGGTCTTTATCTTTCCCTTTGTATAGTCAAGCATCGAAAGGGTGATGCCGCTTGCTTTCGAAAATGCTGAAAGAATTTCCTTCTCAGAAAAAAGCATGTCCTTCTGGAGCGGCAGGGCATCGCCTGCTTCAAGACGGTGTGCCATGCTTTCGGTCCACTCGTCATTTGCCAGTGTGATAGAATTTAATATATGTGCGGGCTCATCGAAGAAAATATGGGAAGTGCCAGAATCCGATAGAAAATAATCGAGCAGTGAAACAGTATCCTTTACGAAATAATTAGCATATGCCTCGAATTCCTGACCGAAAATATGCCTGTCAGCAAGATCCTGCAGATTCTCGAGTTTGCTCTTCATCCGGAAGGCATTTTCATTCTTGTGCGCAGCATATAGACCATCAATGATGTTCTTTGCATCCTTCGAAAGTCTCTTCATTCCGTCAATCTGCTCATCGGAATCGGGCAGAAATTCGCTCGCAGGCGAAATCCTTACCTCGTCTGCCCGCTCGATTGACTTCTGGCTTTCTACATCAAAAGAACGGATCGAATCGACTTCATCTCCAAAAAATTCGATTCGAAATGGCAGGTCCTCTGTCATCGGGAAAATATCGACGATGCCGCCCCGGATTGAAAATTCGCCAGCGCCTTCGACAGTTCCCGTCGTCTCATAGCCAAGCCTGATCAGGAAAACACGAAGGTCTTCCAAATCAAGTTCATCCCCTACCTTAATCCTAAGGAAGCTTTTATTAAACCGCTCCTTTGAGGGAATCCGGTTCATCAAAGCTTCCGCCGTCGTAAAGACAGTAATTCTGTCTCCGGAAATCAGCCTCTCGATTGTATTTATTCTCTCTTTTGAAAGCTCATTGCTTCGAAGGTCGGACTCATAAAAGAGAATATCCTTTGACGGAAAATACGCGGTCTCCTTGTCAAAGAGGCTGTATTCCTCCATCCTGTCCTTTGCCTTTTTCTCATCTTCACAGATGACTAGACGAAGAGACGCATTTTCTCCCACGCCAAAAATCATCTGTGCCTTTGCCGCATCAGGTATGCCGGACAGAGAATAAATTTTGCCGCTGTTCTTTTGTAATTCGTCTTCAAGCTCGGCAACCGCCGGAATCTGATCGACCGCTAATTTAAATATATTCATTGTTAATTAAATTTGTTCATGGCGGCTTCTACACCATCGGTGATGATGACATGCACGGCCTGCTCGGCTCTGTCGAAAGCATCTTCTATAAGCGCCCTGTCGGTTTTCGGCGGCTTTCCTAAAACGAAGCTTACCATATCGTCTCCATTCTGGAAGACACCCATGCCGATTCTTATTCTTTTGAAAGCATCCGTATGGCAGTTTGCAATAATGTCCTTCAGTCCATTATGTCCGCCTGCCGAGCCCTTTGCACGTATCCGGATTTTCCCTGCAGGAAGGGCTATGTCATCCGAGAGTACGATGAGGTTCGTCGAAGGATCGACGCCATAATATGCGCAGAGCGGACCTATTGCCTCGCCGGAAAGATTCATGAAGGTCTGCGGCTTCATCAGAAGCACCTTCTCGCCCTCCATGACACCGGTCCCGGTAAGCGCACGAAACTCATTTTTCCTGATGGTAATGCCATTCTTTTTTGCAATAAGATCAAGTGCCTCAAAACCGGCATTATGCCTTGTTCCACTATATTTCATGCCCGGATTTCCCAGGCCTGCTATTACATACATGATAAATTTCTCCAAAATTTTTTACAATTTACACACCATAGCCGATTTCACAAAGCACTGTCAAGAGCAATTTTATCTATTTAAACATAACAAAACCGCCTGCTTCTTTGCAGGCGGTCCTAAGAGGATCAGACTATTCAGCTTTCACCATATTTTTCCTTGTACTTCTCAAGGATTTTAGTCTGAAGTTCCTTTCGGAAATTCTGCTCGATAGGATGGGCGATGTCTCTATAATCACCATCGGATCCCCGCCTTGAAGGCATTGCAATGAAAAGCCCACTATCTCCAGCTAATACTTTAATGTCATGCACAACGAACTCATCATCAAACGTAACGGATACGACCGCCTTCATTTTGCCCTCTTTTTCGAGCTTCCTGATACGGATATCTGTTATCTGCATCTGAAGTAACTCCTTCTAACCAGGCAGAAAACTCTCCCACCTAATCATAAACGAAGCGGCCCAGACCGAAAAAACCACTGTGAACCTTCTTTGCCTCACTCGGTCTGATCAAGCATATTTAATTAACACATATACATGTGAAAATTATTTATTTATGATACCTTCGGATTTTCCATTTGTCTGCAGATTTTCAATCTCGCAATATTTGGTATCAGATTCCGTAGCGGTTCTGCCGCTCGAAAACGATCTTTATCTCATTCTCACCTACATAGTTCACATCGGAGAGAAGAGTCTCGTTACTTTCAACAATACAGTTTTCAACATGAACATTATCACCAACATAAGCGCCATTCAGAATAATTGAATTCTTTACCACGCTGTTGTTTCCAATGAAAACTCTCTTGAAAATAACACTGTTTTCAACCGTGGAATTGATGATACTTCCGCTGCCTATAAGGCTGTTCTTTACATTGCTTCCAACGTTGAACTTTGCAGGAGGAAGATCCTGTGATTTTGAATAAATCCTGGGCTCCTTCTGGAAGAAGAATTCCTGTACATCAGGCTTCAGGAAATCCATATTTGTCTTGAAATATGCATCTACTGTAGCGATGTTTGACCAGTAATCCTCAAGCATATAGCCATATATCTTCTTCATGCCCTTGTAACGGACAAGAATATCGGTAACGAAATTGTATCTGCCCTCGCGGTTGCACTGCTCAAGAAGTTCAATGAGCTTTCTTCTGCGGATGATGTAGGTACCTGTTGAAACGATATTCGAATGAGCCATCATCGGCTTCTCCTCGAACTCTGTTACAAGACCTTCGCCATCAATCTTCACTGTACCAAAACGACTCGGATCATCGCCTTCAGGAAGCTTTGAACATACTACAGTAATATCAGCCTGCTTCTGAATGTGGAACTCAAGAACAGGATTGAAATCCATCTTGTAAACGCAGTCGCCGGAAGTAATGACTACATACGGTTCATGGCGTCTTTTCAGGAAGTCGATATTCTGCCACATAGCATCTGCAGTACCTCTGTACCACCAGCTGTTGTCTGCTGTGACGGTAGGGGTAAACAGGAAAAGTCCGCCCTGCTTACGACCGAAATTCCACCATTTTGATGAATTCAGGTGCTCATTCAGGCTCCTGGCATTGTACTGGGAAAGTACAGCTACTGTCTGGATGCCGGAATTCGTCATATTTGAAAGAGAAAAATCGATGCTTCTGTAACTGCAGGCAATTGGCATAGCAGAAATAGCTCGCTTGTCTGAAAGAGCCTTCATTCTAGTAGAGTTGCCGCCCGCAAGGATAATACCTAGTGCCTTCATGCTTCCTCACCTGCCTTTATGATATAACCGCCGCTTTCAAGTGCTCCATTCGGATAATCCTCAGAATCTGTAACACCTCTGATCGCCGTATTCTTTCCAATTGTGACATTGTCCGGAATGATTGACTTGTTTCCAATGACTGCAAGGCCATAAGAATAAATGGAAGCATTGAGCTTTGAAGGAGCTTCCTCGCCAACACCAATCTTGCAGTTTGCGCCAATCTTGCAGTCCTGGGCAATGATGGATTTCTCAATATACGTGCCTTTGTGGATTACCGTATTCTTCATGATGATGGAATCCCTTACGACTGCGCCTTCTTCAACGATAACGCCTGCCGAAAGAACCGAACCTGTGACCTCACCATAAACCCTGGCACCAGCACCGACGATTGCCTTTGAAACCGTTGATGATGCGCCAAGGAACGAAGGCTCGATAATCGTCTGCTTTGTATAGATCTTCCAGAATTCCTCATAGAGATTGAATTCAGGAATAAGATCGATGAGCTCCATATTGGATTCCCAATAAGAACCAAGGGTTCCAACATCCTTCCAGTAGCCATTGAACTCCCATGCGAATAACCGCTCGCCCTTCTTGTGGCAGTATGGAATGATGTGCTTTCCGAAATCGCAGTTGCTCTGATCCTTCAGGGAAACAAGAGCCTCGCGAAGTGCCGGCCAGCTGAATATATAAATACCCATGGATGCCAGATTCGAATTCGGATGCTCAGGCTTCTCCTGGAATTCGGTAATCTTTTTATTGTCATCTGTAACGACAATTCCGAATCTGGATGCCTCTTCCATAGGAACAGGAATAACTGCGATCGTGCAGTCTGCATTGTTCTGCTTATGGAAATCAAGCATGGCTTCGTAATCCATCTTGTAGATGTGATCACCAGAAAGAATCAGAACATAGTCCGGGCTGAAACCGTCAATATAATTCAGATTCTGATAAATAGCATTTGCGGTACCGGAATACCATTCTGAAGTATCACTCTTTTCATATGGAGGAAGAACAGAAACGCCACCCTCGTTTCTATCAAGATCCCACGGAATACCGATTCCGATATGCTGATTTAATGCCATCGGCTGATACTGTGTCAAAACGCCTACGGTATCGATGCCGGAATTGATGCAGTTGCTTAACGGAAAATCGATAATCCTATACTTTCCGCCGAATGCTACTGCGGGCTTTGCCATGTCAGCCGTAAGAACTCCAAGTCGCGAGCCCTGACCGCCGGCTAGAAGCATGGCAATCATCTCTTTATGCATCATAACCTCACCTCATTTCAGTTTAAAAATAGTTTCGTGAAATTATTACTAATATACCATATTCAAAAGAAAAATAAAATAATTATTACTAAATTTTTCGTAAAATCGCCACTATTTTTTGAATACATTCACTACAAATTGTTTTGTTTTACTTTTGCCTGTTAATGATGTAGTATAAGGCATAGTGCGTTTTATGGTGGAGCCATTTTGACTGGCAGCAAAACCCAAGCAGCGGCTCTAGCGAACAAAGAATTATGATAACGCATTAAAGCATTGATGTAAATACTGTTTTTTTTATTTTAGAAAGATTTAACCATGTCAAAACACATTAGCTTTAAGAATCCATGTCATGTGCATTTCATTGGTATTGGCGGAATTTCAATGAGTGGACTCGCAGAAATCCTATTAGACCGTGGATTTACAGTTACCGGTTCTGACCGTTCAGAAACAGAACTTACCACGCATCTAACGGAATTAGGCGCCCATATTTTTTATCCTCAGGCAGCCGAAAATATCGACAAGGCAAATGAAATTTCAAAAATTGACGTGGTTGTATATACCGCTGCCATTCATCCGGACAATCCCGAATTTGTCCGCACAAATGATCTCGGACTTAAAATCATACGCCGTGCAGAATTGCTCGGAAGCATAATGGACGAATATCCGCTTGCCATCGCCGTTGCCGGCACGCACGGAAAGACCACGACGACATCCATGATCAGTGAAATCTTCCTTGCAAAGGACGGAAATCTCGAAAAGACTGAAAATGGATACGTTTTCTCAGATAAGAATAAAGATAAGGTGCCGACTGTCACTGTCGGCGGCATCCTTCCTGCCATAAATTCAAACGTGCTTGTAGGCTCTTCTGAAACCTTCATCGCAGAGGCGTGCGAATACCAGAATTCTTTCCTTGAATTCTACCCGGAATATGCACTTGTATTAAATGTAGAAGAAGATCACCTTGATTTCTTCAAGGACATCAATGACATCAGAAACAGTTTCCATACTTACTGCTCACATGTACGTGAAGACGGCGCTGTCATTATTTCTGACAAGATTCCTGAATACAAGGCACTCACAGAGGGAATAAATAGAAAGGTCATTACCTTTGGTATTTCTGCAGAGGGAAATGGTCCTGACGATGCTGATTCCACCGCAAAGGACATATCCGTAAATGAAAAGGGCTGCTATTCATTTACTCCTATATATAAAGGAGAAGAGCTGCCCCATGTGACCTTACATGTTCCCGGACGCCACAATATTTTAAACGCCCTTGCCGCTATTGCCGTCTGCAAGGAGGCTGGCGTTTCAAATGAATCCATCATCAGGGGACTTTCAGATTTTTCAGGAACACACCGCCGCTTCGAATACCGCGGCACCTTCAACGGAGCCACAGTCATTGATGATTATGCACACCATCCTACAGAGATGGCCGCTACGATTAGCGCCGCAAAGAATGTAAAGCATAATAAGCTGATCGTTGTCTTCCAGCCTCATACTTACACGAGGCTCCGTGCCTTCCTCCAACAGTTTGCAGATGTGCTTTCTGAGGCAGATACTGTCGTGCTTGCTCCGGTCTATGCCGCAAGGGAAAAGGATGTATACGGCGTTCATTCTACAGATATCCGCAATATTCTCGTGAAAAAAGGCTGCGATGCATACGCATTTGACTCATTTTCAGAAATCGAAGAATTTCTTTCAAAAAAAGTTGCTGACGGTGATTTGTTGATAACTATGGGTGCCGGAGATGTTGTAACAGTAGCGAACGACATCACGAAACAGTGATTATCAACATTATGCACAATTTCACTGTTGAAAAAACTGACATTACCATGTTTAAAACAAATGGCGTTTTACATTAATTTCACAATGTACTTTACGATTTATGAACATTTTTAAGGCTGCATCAGCCGTCTGCGATGTTCGAAACTATTCCTTTTTAACCGGGGATATTTGTGATATAATGCCTCCATATTCGGAGGATATGTAAATGTCATCAAAAATTAGGCTAAGTAGCAGCACTGATACCGACTATACGCTGGTATCCAATGTTTTTATAGATGAATATTTGAAAGAAGCAAATGGTGAATACGTAAAGGTTTACCTTTTACTTTTACGCGAGCTTTCAAAGGATAATACCAACTTTTCTGTATCAAAAATGGCTGATGCCCTTGACCACACGGAGAAGGATATTGTTCGCGCACTCCGCTACTTCGAAAAGAAGGGGCTTCTTTCGCTTGATTTTGATATGGACGGAAATCTCTCCGGAATCTGTCTCCTTTCACCTGTCAAAAAGGCCGAAAAGGAAGAGGAAGAAGAAAATGTCCCGGTAAAACAGATTTCTCTTACGATCGCGCCAAAAAGAAGCTCCATGCTTTCTATGGCTTCCTCAGCCAATGCCTTCGTACCTGAGATCAAGAGCATTTCTGAGCAGAGTATCGATGATGTTTCCAGTGACGATGCCTATTATGAGGTATTTCATGTTGCTGAACACTATATGGGCAGGCCTCTTTCAAAGAAGGAAGTCGAGACATTTATGTACTGGATTGACGGACTTTCAATGTCTCCCCAGCTCATTTCTTACCTTGTTGAATCCTGCATTGAAGCTGGGAAAAACAGCGTTTCTTACATGAATTCGATTGCGCTTAGCTGGGCTGAAAACGGCATACACACGGTAGACGAAGCATCTGCGCAGTCACTGATTTATCCAAAGACCTGCTTTTCTGTCATGAAGGCTTTCGGCATAAAGAACCGCTCTCTGAACGATTCAGAGCTTGCCCTCATTGACAAGTGGTCAAAGGAATATGCTTTTTCTGATGACATCATAATGCTCGCCTGTGAGAAGACGATAGAAAATACCGGCAAAGCAAGCTTCCGCTACGCAGATGCCATACTTTCCGACTGGCATAATAGGAATGTGAAGTCCATAAATGATATTGCAAGGCTCGATAATGACAGACTAAAATCAAAGAATAATACTTCCGAAAAGAAGTCATCTTCCTATTCCGGAACGAATTCAAAGAGCCACAATTTCGCAGAACGCGATTATGACTTTGAAGCCCTTCAGAAGAAATTACTGCAGAATTCATAATTATGTCTCTTACAAATGCCGAATACAACCAAATAATGCGGGAATACGAAAAGAAACAGGCTTACGATGAAAGGGAGTTTATCGTACGACGTGACAGCGTTTATCAAAATTACCCTGCACTAAAGGAAATTGACCACAAAATTTCCAATCTCGGCGTTTTCTATACAAAGAAATATATTTCCGGCGATCTTCATGCCAGGGATGAAATGCATGCGGAGCTGGACAGATTAAATTCCGAAAAATCAAAATTTTTACAGGAAAACAGCCTGCCAGACGATATTCTGGAGAAACATTATTCCTGCCCGGACTGCGAAGATACCGGCTTCATTGGAAATAAGCCCTGCCACTGCTTTATTCAGGCAGAAATAGACCTGTGCTTTTCGCAGAACAGGCTGTCAGACTGGTTCACTGAGCATACCTTCGACAATTTTTGTCTTGATTATTATTTAAAAGAACCTCTTGAAGAAAATTCAGATATCTCGTATTATTCCATGGCGAAGCATGCTCTTGAAAAAGCAAAGTCCTTCGCAGCGAATATCATAGAAGGAAATAAAAAAGAATTAAATAACATCGTGCTTTTCGGAGCTACGGGAACAGGAAAGACCTTCCTCACCCACTGCGTTGCAGGAGAGCTGATCCGGCATGAAAAATCCTGTATTTACATCACATCACCGCAGCTTTTTGACATCATGAGGGATTTTTCCTTTGACCACGAGAACAGGAATGAATTTAATTCCCTGTTTTCTTCCGACCTTCTGATCATTGACGATCTTGGTGCGGAAAACACAAGCAATTTCGTGATTTCCGGACTGTTTCGCATATTGAATGAACGGTCGCTTCAGAAGGCACCTGTGATGATTTCCACAAACCTCTCATTAAAGGAGCTCCAGAGCACCTATACCGAGAGAATCATTTCGCGTCTGGTCGGGAGCTCAGATTTCCTGCAGCTTGCCGCTAACGATATCAGGCTTCAGAAAAAGCTTGAAAACTGACCGGTATTTTCTGGTCATAAAGGATTATTTTTCTAGTATTAAGGAGAGTTTAGCATGTCTAGAGAAGATGAACTTGAATCCATGAGACCGCACGGTCCTTTAGGACTCATCCCAATGCCAAGTATTGCTGAAATAGGCGATAAGGTAAACAAATACCTTGTTGACTGGCGTGCAGAGCGGAATATTGACAATATGGATCATTATTCCAAGAAGAACTACAAGGACGACAACTACATTATCGATGTGACCTGCCCGAGATTTGGCTCAGGCGAAGGAAAAGCCGTCATCAATGAGTCCGTCAGAGGTCTCGATCTTTACCTTCTTACAGATGTAATGAACCACGATCTCAAATACAAGATCTGCGGCTATGAAAACCGTTATTCACCAGACGATCACTATGCAGATCTGAAGAGAGTCATCGCAGCAGCCGGTGGAAAGGCAAAGAGAATCACAGTCATTCTTCCTTTCCTCTATGAATCAAGACAGCACAGGAGATCAGCCAGAGAGTCCCTTGACTGTGCAATGGCATTAAAGGAACTCACCGATTATGGTGTAGACAATATCATTACTTTCGATGCGCACGACCCCAGGGTACAGAATGCGATTCCTCTCAAAGGTTTTGAGACAATCCGTCCTACCTACCAGTTCTTAAAGGGAATCTGCAGAAATGTTAAGGACCTTCAGATTGACAATGACCATATGATGATCATTTCCCCAGATGAAGGTGCCATGGACAGAGCTATTTATATGGCAAACGTTCTCGGTGTTGATGTCGGAATGTTCTACAAGAGACGTGATTATTCTAAGGTCGTCGATGGACGAAACCCTATCGTCGCTCATGAATTCCTTGGATCTTCCGTAGAAGGCAAGGATGTCATCATCGTAGATGATATGATTTCTTCAGGCGAGTCCATGATTGATGTTGCAAGACAGTTAAAGAAGAGAAAGGCAAACAGGGTATTTGCTGTTTCTACCTTTGGTCTTTTCACAAACGGCATGAAACTTTTTGACGAGGCTGTTGAAGAGGGAATTATCTATAAGGTTGTGACAACAAACCTTGTACACCAGAGCGAAGAACTTCTTTCACGTGATTATTACATCAGCTGCGACATGAGTAAATACATCGCCCTCCTGATTGATACACTTAATCACGACAGCTCAATCAGCTCACTTCTTGATCCATACGAGAGAATCAATAAGCTTCTCAAGAAGTACAGGGAAGGTACTTATTGATTATCATCTGAATCTTCTGTGGAAGGTTCTTCATTATCATCACTGGATTTATCTTTGGCAGTCACCTTACTATCATGGTAGACTGCCATATTTGATTGACGGAAAAGCGTATCATTTGAACCCATCTGTCGAACGGTCACTATGTCACCATCTTTGACCACCTTATCACTGATGGCGAGTACCTGGCCGCTTTTATAATCGGTCTTGACGCTCTCACCATTTACATAGACATGGCTCCACCTTGTGAATCGGGTACCGTAAATATAGACACGGTTATTAAAATGATACATCTTATCAATGAGGACATTTCCAATACCCATTTCGATATCCGTCGCTGGATACTTGTCCTCGCCATTGTAGGCATATCTCTTTCCATAGAGAAGATCATACTGCAGTTCATCAAGCCCATTCATGTAGTTAAGAGAAGCGGCATTTTCTCCCTTGTCCATCATCCTCTGATGGTAGGAAACCATAGTGCCTTCATGGAATCCGAGTCTGTTTAAGAATTCTGAAGTAAGCTGATAGGATGCGAGGTCTTTATCCTGCTTCTCCATGCCGAAATTGTTCCAGGTAATATATTTTGTCTTGTAAAGATCGCCGGATTTCAGCTCATAATCATTGATGCCAAGCGTTGGAATATGGTCACCAAAAGCAATCAGAAGCGTAGGTTCATTTCTCTGGGAAAGCATGTCAATATAGCTCCTCAGCCACTCATCCTGCCTGTGGATCATATTTACATAATATTCCCACTGGTTATTAACCTCTTCACTTTTCCCATTTGCTGTGACCTTTATCTCGGGATTTGCAATAACCTTCTCCGTCGGATAATTTCCATGCGTTGAAACCGTAATCGTATATACAAAATCCGAGCCCTTGGTCCTGTCAAGCGCATCCTTCGTAGCACCTGTAAGGATATCGTCTGTAGGCCAGCTGCCAAGCGGAGTATACTCCGTAATATCGAGCATTTCCTTTGACTGGAAGGTATCAAAGCCCATCATGGAAAATGCATTTCGCCTGCTGTAGAAATTACCGCCATTATTGTGTACAACATGGCTGTGATAGCCGACACTTCGAAGGTCAGCAGCAACTGATTCGCAGTCTGTCTTCTTCAGAATGGTCTTCTGCGGATATTCGCCAGGGCCAAAGAAACGCACACTCATGCCCGTAAGCACTTCAAACTCTGTATTGCAGGTTCCGGCACCAACAACCGGAACTGTACAATATCCGGTAGAATAGTTCTTCTCCAGCTCATGAAAATATGGATTCGGGTCTTCCGAAGTTCCAAGGAATTTCACCTCTGCAGGGTCAAGATAAGATTCAAGAAGAATCACGATAATATTTGGTCCGCTCTCAGAATCCATGGTTGAATACTGGGAGCCGGTATCTGTCAGTTCGCCTGCTGCGACCTCATTCTGCGTCACCTTCAGCGCTGTGGCTTCATCCTTCTTTACGAGACTCTTTACAGTGCTTTCTGAATAAAGCGCGGGCTTTCTCATACCACGGCCAAACATCGACATCGAAAAACCATAGAGATAGCCATTGTCAAGATAGCCCTGTGCCAGATTACCAAAATATGACTGAAGACCGCCTGCTGCCTGAAGTCCAAAGGTTGATACAGGAAGCGAAATAAATAATGCAAGGACGATAGCATAAGCCTTTTTCTTGGGTTTCGGGTCCAGGTTTCGGGTACCTTTCCTGAAACTCTTTATTGTAAAAAATACATATACTACTAATGCGATACCGCAGAACACCCCTTCAAAAGGTGTAAAATATGAGGTTCCCTGCATGGTCAGGAGGTCACCAATCATATTAAAATCAGTGAACCCGAAAGGTGTAACACGATTTAAGAGCACGATGCAGTTTATGATGCCAAGCAGGATAAATACCGCACTGACAAGATTTCGTACGAATCTCCTTCTTCTGAAAAGAAAAGAGATAGAATAAAATACAAAAATAACATAACTATTATATAGGAAAGGAACCGGATGCTTTACCACGAAAAGCGCTGCCGATATCACCGAATGCCTGGAAAGTGCTTCTACAAAAAAGCATAAACACAGTGAAAGTATGATGTTATAAATAATAGGATGAGTGCTTGCGAAAACTGAAAGTTTAGATGGTTTCTTTTCTTCAACAACCTTAGTCTCTTCCGATTTTTTCTTATGAAAAAAACGCATTAAATATTGACCTCCGTTTTACGATTTATTAAGATATAAATCCGGATAAATTATTCATTAGCAAAAGCAATGACGCATTATATCACGAATTATTATTCGTGTCAAAAAGGTAATATATGGAACTTTCTTTTAGAGAAAAAGGCATACCAAAGAATCTTGTAAAGAGAATCCTGCTGCTTATTATTATATTTTTTGCGGGACTCGTTTTTTTTAATATTATCATTAATTTTCATCCGAAGAGTGATGTTTCGAAGATGTCTTCCCCGACACTCCCTACCATCTCTATGTCTGCATCCGGAACTGATTTAAATGAATTGCACGGCTACAAGAATGAAATGGACGCCTGCTTCATGAGGGACGATATCGTGCCACTTTCTTTGGATAGAAAGCTTCCAATTAAGATAAAGACTTACGGGGCAAAGATCAGTAATGTATCATACGAAATCTATTCCCTTGACACAGAAAGAAAAATCGCTGAGAGCAAAATTTCCGACCTTTCGAAAGATGGCGGCGATTCAGTCTCTGCTGAGCCTGTGCTTTCAAACCTTATCGATGCCGGTCAGGAATATATTCTCGTGCTGAAGCTGAAGGCAGATTCAAATGATCTATTCTATTACACCAGGATTACGATTCCGCAGGACTATCATGAGAACGAATGCCTGGAATTTGCAAAATACTTTCACAACACATCCCTTGCAGAAAACTATGCTGATCTTGCGACATACATAGAACCTGATGGAAGCTCCTCTGATCTTTCACATGTCACCATAAATTCTAACCTGAATCTCGTCGGCTGGCAGGGATTCTCTGGTTCAAGCGCTGGTGACCCTGTTTATTCCTATAAAGAAATAAATACTTCGTATTCCAGCATCGGCATTAATTTCCGTATGCAGGATAGTGAAGGAAGCTACTATAATGTTTATGAATATTACAGAATCCGTTATTCACCTGACAGGATGTATCTTCTGAGCTATGACCGTAAATGTGAAAAGACGCTTTCGACATCAAATACTTCCCTTGATTCGAATCTCCTGAACATCGGTCTTTCCTCATCAAACATACCACTTATTTCAAATGAAACCGGCCAGGTCGCCGCTTTCGTACAGGGCGGAGAGCTCTATGAATATGACCAGACCAAAGGCACGCTTTCAAAAATATTCTCTTTTATCACTGGTGACAATACCGATCCAAGGGAATATTATTCTGAACACAATATCAAGCTCCTTTCCATTGATGAGACCGGAACTCTTGATTTTGCTGTGTACGGCTATATGAATGACGGACCTCACGAGGGCTACTGCGGGATCGATGTCTTCCACTATGATTCAAAGACTGGCAATACGAATGAGCAGGCCTTTATCAATTCAACAAAGTCCTACAGGGTGCTGAATGCGAACTTCTCCGAACTTATTTACCAGTCAGCCGCCGGAAATCTTTACATACTCCTTGACGGAACGCTTTTCAGGATAAATCTTAATACGATGATGTCTGAAGAGATGTATGCTGATCTCAAGTCTTCCGAATACGCTGTTTCCGGTTCTGGAAGATATGTTGCCATATCTGATTCGGAAAAGGCAAACAAAATCAAGATTATTGACCTTGATGATGAAAGTGAAATCACAGTTTCTGCGGGCAAGGATGAAAGCCTGATCCCTCTTTACTTTATGGAGGACGATCTGGCTTATGGCACAGCAAAGAATTCCGATGTCATCATAGATGCAGGCGGCGATAAAACGCTTCCTATGTACAAAATAGACATTGTTTCGATTTCCGGTCACAAGACTTCAAACCAGATGACCTATCAGAAATCCGGAATTTATATCACAAATGTCGAGAAACAGGAAACAGCCCTTGAGCTTACCCGCGTCACAAAATCAGGTGATGGCTTTGCTCCGGCAGAGGCAGATGCAATCAAATCAAGTTCCGGCGAGACAAACCGAGTCGTTACTTTAAAGACAGATGAAGATGGCAACTCCGTGATTGCCATGGCAGCCCTTTCAAAGGATGAGACTGTCACGCTGAACTTTAAGACTGCCGGGCTCACGCTTCTCAATAAAAACAATACGATTAATATTGATTCCAAATCTACTATTGAAGAATATTACGTATATGTTGGAAACGATGTTATCCTGGCTACAGCTGATGTAAGCACTGCCCTTTCCTCTGCAGAGGAAAATTCCGGCATTGTCCTGGATTCAAGCCAGCAGATTGTCTGGAAAAATACCAAATCTGCAGCCGCATACCTTCGCAAGGAAATTTCCGAATCTTCGTCATCCTCGAATATCGGAAAATGCCTTTCATCCATGCTTGCCTATGAAGATGAAAATGTCGATGTGGATGTATATCTGAATGAAGGCGAAAGCATCATAAAGATTCTGTCAGGTGCCCTGAAAGATGACAAGGTTCTGAACCTTTCAGGCTGTGCCCTGTCGCAGGTTCTCTACTACGTAAATCTTGGCACGCCAGTCTATGCTTCGACCGGAACTGACTCAGCAGTCCTCATCACCGGGTATGATTCTGCGACAGTGACAATCTATGATCCGGCAGGCGGCACGCAGAAGCTGAGCCTCGAAGACGCCCAGGCGGCATTCTCAAATGCAGGGAATATATATGCCGGATATATACGATCTAAATAATGCAGAATGATTCCTCAACTTTCTTCTTATCAGCACACAGGAAAATTCACTTGGCTCATGGATTCTCAATATGAAAAATAAAGCCCTTTGACAAAACCTATATCGTTCCGTCAAAGGGCTTTTGCTATTCTTTAATATCTTAAATTAATCGTCAAGTCCGTGCTCGCTTTCAGCTGCGATAATGACCTTCTTCCTGCTTCTCGAATAAAGCAGAATTCCGATTCCTGCTGCCAAAGTAGCAAAACAGAGAATCAGTCTTGGATCGATGTCCCCATCTGCAGTCTTCGGTGTGGCATCCTGTGTATGACCGCCTGTCCTGCCTGATGAACCGCCTGTCGTGCTGGCATTTGTATTTGCTGGAGCGGCTGTTTCTGCAGGCTGTGGTGCTGGCTGTGGCGTTGAGTTTACGGTAACATTATTGGTCTGGGTAGTACTTGGTGCTGGTGCAGTGGTATTTGATGCAGTGCCACCGTTTGTGCTTGTGCCGCCATTCGTTTCTGTACTCGTACCGCCATTCGTGTTCGTATTATCGTCTTCATCACCATCACTGGAGGTCGGATAAATCGCATTTATGCTATGGTTCTGGGCATACTTGTCTGCGGCCGAACCTTCTGAACAATAAAAGGTTTGAGGGCTCCAGGATCCCTGATCATCTATGCTCGTCACTGAATCCGGAATAGTCACTGAACTAATGCTTGAGCCATTAAAAGCATCAGCACCAATAGTAGATACCGACTGATTCAGAGTGACATCGGTAAGTCCATTTGGTACCTTGATCAATGTAGAAAATGATGCATTATAAAGGCAGTCTCCAAAAGAACCATATACTGTGTTTCCAGGAGCTACATAAATATGCTTGAGATTTGACGAATTAAAAACGGCTGCTGTAGCCCCTAATGTGACTGTCGCTGGAATCGTGACGCTGTCGCCATTTCCACTATAGCTTATGATTCTGGTACCATCACTTGAAAGAACCAGTCCATCATCCTGAGTAAAAGTCGTATCTGTCGTAGTATCTGTGGCTGTGGTATCTGACAATGTAGCAGCCGGCGTAACAGCATCCGTAGACTCTGTAGTAACTAAAGAAGCATCTGCTGTCGTGTCGTCTGCATCTTCTCCAGCTGGAATATTATATAGCTCTACCCCAGTATTGTCTTCGTCTGTAGCTTTCGAACTCTGCCCTACGATCACCCATATAGATAATACAATTGAAACGGCTATGAGCAGCCACCCAATTTTTGTACCCCTCTTCATCCGGCATTCTCCTGTATATAAAAAATGACAAGCATGTCAATAAAATTTTTCATTGAAAAATACAACCTGTGACAAATCCAAAACATATGTAATTTGACACACAGTTTAATTATATATCAATATAATGTAAAATTCTATATATTTTATACAAAATATTGGTAATCCATTACCTCAGCTAACCCTCTTTGCCACAATAAACAGCCTGCCATTCTGTTTATAGCTGTCGCAGGTTGAAAGTGTAAGGAGTTCCGTACCCGGATTTACCTTAAAATCCCTTGGATAGATTGAAAGCGACTTTACATTCTCTGTGAAGGCATTCCACTCATCCATATTTGAGGCATCGATGAAATTATAATATCTGTAGCTGTTTTCATCCTGATAATTCACTTCAGACAGACATACTGCTATGACCTCATACTCCCTGTGCTCATACAGCGTATTAAAATATATCGTCTTGTGGCTCTCATAAAAGTCTTTGCTTTCATAGTAATCTGAAAGATTTCCAAACATCAGGCCGCTTTTCATATTGTGCCCATAGATGATGGTATTTGTAGTCGGATTCACAAAATCGCTACGGTAATCCATGAAAAGCGTGCCATTTGAGTCGTCCTGCTTGTCAAAATTCTTCTTCAGGTAGTAATAATTCCCTGTGTCTCCGACCGATGCATCTTTCTCCGTCTGAACCACAGGATAGGCTAAGAAAGGATTATTCGGCTGATTCGTCTCTGGAATTTCGAGCCAGCCTACCATGTCATTATTTTCAGTATAAAGTGCCTGATATTCTGGAAGAATCGTAAGCGTAGAAGCATCTACAAAAGGCTTGTCTGCAAAGGGATCAGCTGCCCCGCTGCCGCTAACTGCAGACGAAGCTTCAAATGTTTCAGAAACTTTTGACCCAGAAGAAGGCAGCGTGCTCCCTTTAGACGATTTTTGCGCAATCTCCCGCATGGCCTCGGCTTTTTTTGCAGTCTTATATTCGTGATACTGTGTCGTCCCAAAATAAATAAAGAGCACGGCTGCGATTCCTGCAAGCACAATGCCAAGGTATCCCTGCCATCTTACTTTTCCCTTTACCTCTTCAACGACCTTTTTATCTGCAATAAAGCCCTTTGATTTCTCAGCTACGATGTCTGAAATATGCTTTTTAAACTTTTCGCCGATTGGAGACTTAAAGGTAATCTCACCCTGGCGGATGGATTTATATATTTTGACTGCAGTCTCCGGATCCTGAATATTCAGCTTCTCCTGAATGACACTGATTTTTCGCAGATCTTCCTGCGCATCACGGTATTCCCTCAGTGTATAAAAGGTATATTCGCCTATCTTATATACCCTTTTTGATTCAGTATTTTCAGAATTATCTATTTCTGTGCTGTCATCTAAATCGTCAAAATCTGAATTATCATCAACAGGCTCTTCGGCATTATCTATATTTTCATTTTTTTCTAATTCGTCATCTGCCATAGCCTCTAGTATAACAAAAAAAACAGCTTCGGAAAAGACTTCCGAAGCCGCTTAGATAAATATTATTTTTTTGACCAAAATCAAAGAAATTATCTGGTCGTTACCCCGACCGCTGCAGATTTCTCTGACTCATCATATTTCGTGCCATCTGCCGTAATTCTATAGGTAGATACTTTGTAATAATATGTCCTGCCGCTCTTTGCACGGGTATCTGTGAAATATGCCCTGTTTGCAGGTACTGATGCAAGCGGATAATAGCTTCCGTTCTTTGTCGTGCATCTGTATATCATATATCCGCCTGAAGACTGGACCTTGTTCCATGAAAGCGTATTCTTTCCAACGCCTGCCTGGATATTTGTAATAGCAGGTGTAGTAAGCTTAGTTCCAACGGAAACTGGCGTTACAACGCTATAATAGAGCTTTGTTCCATTCTTAAGATATGCGCTGACACCGACCGTGATATTTGCGGATTCAGGAAGGCCTGTAAGTGTGACGGAATTCTTCGTAGTCTTTATGATCTTACGCTTTCCATCCTGCGCATAGGTAATTCTATATCCGGAAGCAACGCCTACTCCGTCCCACGCAAGTGTGGCCGAATTCTTTGAAACTGCTGAAGCTGTAAGGTTCTCAACCTTTGGCACTCTGATCTGATAATGAAGATCCTGGTACCCGCCAATTACACCTTTACCAACTACTGAAACGGTATATGCGCCTGGAAGAATATATCCCTTATCCGGATACTGGATATCATAGCAGTCCGTAGGAATTGTCATTCCGTCTAATGTCACACTGATATTATTCTTTGTAAGCGGCTTTATTACGCTTCCAGTATAATCATAGTAGCTGTCAAGCCCTGTAATTGTGCAGTCATAAATCGATGCCTGAACAATACTATACTGTCCGGTAAGTGTCACCGTTGTATCAAGAAGAGGAACTTCTGCCGTTACTGTAACAGTACCTGGCAGAATACAGTCGCTTCCGTCAGAACTGCTGGAATAGGTAATTGTCGCATTTGTCACAGTCGTCCCAGTTGCAGAATTCGTGATTGTAGGAACCGGCTTAATGACATTTCCTGTATACGGATACTTCGTGTTTGGAAGTGTCATGGTAAATATGTCGCCACTTGCTGTCAAGGTATAATCAGAAGTAACACTTCCTGTAAAATACCCTTTTCCTGTGACCGTCACTGTTCCTGATGCATAGTCGCTGCTTGGCGCATAGCTAAGCTCATAGTCCGTTCCTTCTGTAAGCGTCTTTCCATAGAACGAAACTGTAACAGGAGGGTCAACTTCAGCCCCTGTATACTTAGCTTCACCAACGCTTACAGTAGCATTTTCAATATTACCTGTAATCGTAATATCTTTCGTGATCGTACCTGTGTAATCTCCGATACCAGTAATCGTAAATTCTTTTATGCCAGGGTAGCTGTCACCTGTGAAACCATAGCTTATCTTTGCTTTTGCATCATCCTCAGTTGAATCAATTGTATAGATCGTCGTATCATCCGGTGCACTGCCCTGAATATAGAAGTCGCCTGAAACTGCACTGCCCGTATATTCAGCAGTATAGCCATCTGTATCATTTCCCTCTATGCCATCTGTAAATGTGAGAGCAAAATCAGAAATATCAATCTTCTTGATTGCAAAGGTCTTTGCTGCCGTTCCTGAATAATCGCCAGTCAGTGTAATGTGAACGATTCCGTCCGTACCGGATGATTTATTATCATGTGAATCATCTCCGTATGTGACAGTATAGTCCGTGCCTTCATCAAGCTTAATACCATCTGTATTTGTCTTGTCACTCTTATCATATACTGCGACAGCCGGTTCGAATTTATCTACATCCTCATCATAATATACATAATACTCGCCATCTTTTTCTTTGATGATCGGATCAGTAAATTCGATGCCAATCTGGCTTGCGGCTAGCTTCTTGCCCTTGATTGTATACTTTGCATCATAGGTACCATAGTACTCGCCAGTACCAGTAATCTGTACACTGTATTCGCCGGCTTTTACAGAAGTTGAAGGGAATGTCACTGTATAATCCGTACCTTCTGTAAGATTCTTTCCATTGTAATGGACACTTTCAACCGTAGGCTTCTGTTCTTCGCCGTTATAATAGAAAGTCTTCTGGCTCAGTTTTACTGAAATTCCATTTGTTATGTCCTTACCAATACTGTATGTCCTTACGATGCTTCCAGAATAATTCCCGGTTCCTGAAATGGTGATGGTCGGTGCATTATCGCCTGTAGCAGAGGCTGCAAAGGTATTATTTGAATAGGTAATAGTAATATCCTTATCCTTCGTAAGCTTTACACCATAAGTACTGATAGAGCCTTCTGAGATAGCAGCTTTACCTCCAACATCATCAGAAGTATCAATCAGATAAATAGCCGGAACTTCTTTTCCTTTTGCATAATCGTATGTAAATGAAGGATAGCTGTCTTTATCAAGTTTCTGCCATGAACCTTCCTCATCCTGATAATAAAGTTCGTATTTGTCTTCAGTATCATCATCTGAATCAGTGGTCGTATTCCAGTTGTCATCAAGGAAATTTATTTCCTTTGGATTTATTGTGAATGTAAACGACTTGCTGCCTGTAATAAAATCTTCATATGTGCTATTTGCTGATACTGTGCAGGTATAGGTTCCGGCATCCTTGATTGCGTCACCGCTGTCTACTTTCACATCATAGTATTTTGAATCAAGAACTGGATTCGTTGATCCATTATCGACTGTGACCTGAACGGTTGGCGTTACTTCATTTCCGGTATATTCTGCTTCTGCTTTTTCAAGCTTAATCTGAGAATCTGATGACAGGTCAAGCGGATCTATAGTAAAATCTGCTTTCCTTTCTCCAATATAGTTTCCATAACCATGTATTGTTACTGATGCCGTGCTGCCGTTCAGACTTACGGTAGTATTTTTTGCAAAATCAGATGATGAATAATTATAATCTGTTCCCTTCTTAAGAGTGGTGCTTCCATCCTTTACAGTAATGGCTGGCTCTACTGCTATGCCTTCTCCTGCAAAGTGCGCTTTTTCTATTACGATATCGCTGTCTGTAAGCGCTGAAATATCCTTTGGTGAAATCGTGAAATACTTCGTAATTGTACCCGTGTATCCGCCAATACCCTTCACTGTAACCGTAGGCTTGGAAGTAGATTTCTCATCTCCTGCATTTACATTATTCGAATATTTTACTGTATAGTCTGTATCCTGTTTGAGTGTCTGGCCGTTGACTATTACTGTCACACCAGGCTTCTGCTCTTTGCCATTATATGTACCAGAAAAATCTGATGAGGTCGTAGTATCAACAGTTACCATATCATCATTAAGCGTCACTGGTGTAATCTTGAAAGTACCAGTTGCAGAGCCCGTAGAATGTGTCCCGTTTGCATCTGGTGTGACTGTGGCATAAGCTGTTCCAGGATTCGTATTGTTCCTGTAGGAAATCTGATAGTCCGTAGTTCTTGAAAGAAGCTTTGAGCCAATTGTCACCATCTCATCCGAAGGAATGATTTGTGCACCAGTGTAACTGTATGTATCCGTGCCAAATGTGACATTTGCCTTGCTGAGATTATACTTTACGTAAACAGGCACGACTATAGAATCACTTGAATAGGTCGTTCCATTTCCTGTGACAGTAATTGTACCATAGCCTACATCTCTAGGAATTCCGTTTGAAACTGTGTAGTCTGTTCCTTCAGTCAGTCTCTTCCCGCCAAATGTAACGAGTACTGTAGGCTGAGGCTGAGATCCTGTGTAATCAATAATATATGAACCATCTGCCTGCTTTGCAGAAACCGTGACATCTGTAGTCGAAAGCAGGCTTACTTCAGCAGTATTTGCATTGCCTACGACTTTAATTTTCTTTTCAACCTTATTTGTCGCATACGAAGGAATGCCAGTGATTGTAACAGTCTTATCACCAGATGTATACATGCTTCCGCCGCTTGTAACAGCTACAGAATAATATGAAGATGGCAGAGTAGCTGTCCCGCCATTGACTTTATCCTGATATGTGATGCTGATGCTGTCTGGATATGTAAATGTCTTTCCCGAAGCATCCTTCAGTGTTCCGTCACTTGAAAGCGTGAGCGTCTCATTATCTGTAATGCCATTTACTGTAAATAATCTGCTGTCAGAAAGATCTGCAGTAATATAAAAGCTTCCTGTGACTGTACCAGTATAGTTTCCATTGCCGTGAATTGTGAGAATCACTCTGCCAGGATTCGTATGATCATTACCGGCAGCTGAGGTCTCTCTTGAATATGTAAACCAGTAATCTCCTGTCCGCGGAACCGATGCTGTAGGTGCAGTATTTCCTTCAATTGGTGTAAGAATATTTCCATTTGCTGTAACATTAAACAGGTTTCCAGATGGAAGGGAAACTGCGTCCTTTGTCGCTGTAAGCTCTATTGAACTTCCTGTATAGGTCTGGTTTGAAATCGTGGAAACTGCAGCACCGATTGTTGAAAGGTTTGCAGGAACGATCTTGAACGTGCCACCAATGGTTCCATTGAAAATGGTACCAGTTCCAACGATCTGATAGTTGTATGTTCCAACATCTGTATAATTCTTATCTGTATCAGTATATTTAATTGTATAGTCAGTATCCTTTACAAGTGTCGTGTCTCCTAATGTAACAACAGGATCAATATCCTGATGAACATTTCCATCATAAGTAATGTCAGAAACAGCACCTGCTTTCACATCATCTGCCTTGGCTGTCTGAACCTCATAATAGACAGTTGCACTGCTCTCATAATTGCCGCTTCCTGTGACAGTCATCTGTCCTTTCTTGCCGGCCTTCGAAATATCAATGCTTGTCGCAGTCACATTATCTACTCTTGTAACTGCTGCAGAAACTGTCTCAGGCTTGGTGGAAAGTCTACCAGCATACAGCTTATCATTTTTCGGTGTGAATACAGGAGCATAGGTCATGCTAATATCTGGTGTTACTGCGTCTGTTCCATCACAAACGTAAATAAATGGATCACCTGAAGTACCTCTTCCAGATTTTGCATTGGCATCAGTAAAGGTCAGCTGATCCTGTACCTTTGAAATATCTCTTTTTGTAACTGTAAAACCAGCATCGACATGCGCTATCTTTGAGGTGCTGCCAAAATATTTCTTCGCAGAAGAAGACTTTTCATTTACTGAAACAGTTACCTTAAGTGTATCGCCTTCATTCATGTCCTCTGGTGTCACGGAAACTATATAATCAGATGTCGTATTGTCATTAACAAAACTTCCATTTTTATAGACCGGTCCTTTAAGATAAGTACTTCCACCGTCCAGACTTACTGAAACATAAGGCAGATTTCCTGCAAGATATTCAAATGTACCTGCATCATTTTCCTTTTCATTATCACCGTAGATTTCTACATCAGCATCTGCCAGGCTCTGACCTATGGTATACTCAAAATTCCTTGTACCAGTATAGTTTCCTTTACCAGTGAAGACTGCTGTGTAATCGCCTGCTGCACCTGGCACAGAAGCATCAGACTTTGTACTGTCATATCTAGTGATATCAAAATCTGTAGATTCTTTAAGGTTTGCTCCAGCTTCGCTGTCAGAAAGGGTAAAGGTCGGCTTAAGCGTATCACTGTTTATATCTGAAAGCTTTGGTGTAATCGTGTCGGAATTAATATCTTTTGGTTCAATACTGAAATAAAGGTCTATCTCGTTTCCGGAATAATTTCCTTTTCCTTTTATTTTTGCTACAGGAGAAGAATCCTCCGTGTTTTCGGTTGCAGTATTTGCATTAATATTCCTATCAAATGTATATCCAAAATCCGAAGAAGTAAGCTTCTTATTCCCATCCATTATGGTAATGGCAGGTTCGATCGTCTTTCCTGTATATGTAGCAGAATAATCAGTAACATAGGATTCCTGATCAGCCTTTCCCTCGACCGTCACGCCGCCAATGGTATACGTAAGTCCCTCAAGTGACTTTTCAGTAATACTGAAGTTCTTTGTCTTCGTTCCTGTGAGATTATTCTGACCAGTTACCGTTACTTTTGCAGATTTTCCTACATTCGTATTATTAGAATATGTAGCTTTATAATCTGCGGTACCAAGATTAATAGTCTCATCACCTTTTTTATATGTGAGTTTTACGGCTGGCGTTATGGCAGAACCTGTATATTCAAAGCTTGGCGTATCTGCCTGGTCGGTAATATCAGTAAATATGATATTGATATCATCCTTGTCTGTAATTTTCAGAGGTTCAATCTTGAAGGTCTCTGCGTCCGTTGTTCCAGTATAGTTTCCTTTGCCTGTTGCAGTAACCGATACTGTTCCGGCATTTTTATGGTCAGAAGAATAGGATAATTCATAGTCCGTGCCAAATGTGAGGACCTTTTTATTTATCTTCAGCAGATTTGTATAATAATCAACTTCTACATCACCCCTTGTAAGTTCGATGTCGGAAGCATTATATGTAAACGTATCGTTAATTATTGTAAGAGCCTTTGATGGCAGCGTAAGCGGATTTATTGTAAAGGTTGCAGAAATGGTCTGTCCCTCTAAGTCATTCTGGCCAGTTATGGTAACTTTTGCATTTTCTGAGGCGTTGACATTATTTGAAAATGTATACGTATATGAATCACTGTCTACCTCAATGTCATCGCCATCAAAAAGCGTGAAAGAAGGATCTTTTGCACTTCCATCATAATCTTCTGAATAACCGGATTTCCAGCTATTAGATGCATTGGCCATTTCTACGCTGTCATCGTCACCAATCAGAATGGAGTAATTCTTAAGATTTCCAACTATCTGATAAGATATTGTGGCAGCTCCGCTGTAATTACCCTGTCCTGTGAGTTTGATGGAATGCGTTCCAACATCTGATAATGAGCTGTCATACTTAAGCTTAAAATCTGTATCTTCAGTAAGAGAAAGTGTTGTAGACGGGATACTTACACTGCTTAAAACAGGCTTAATATCTGAACCTGTAGCTATAAAGCGCTTATTCGTATCGCTGTTTGAATATGACTTGCCATTTGCTGAAATTTTATATGAAAGGTTCTTTATCTTATATTGCTTTACCGTAAAATCAGCACTGGTGCTTCCAGAATATGGAGCATTTCCTGTTGCAATAATTGTGTACTTTCCAGCATTTACTATTTCATCTATTGGATTTCCTGAGGCATCCTTATATGTAACTGTCACTGCACCTTCCGGGAAGGTAATCTGATTTCCATTCTGAGTGAATGAATAGGTTGGCGCCAGATTCTGTCCAGTATAGATATCTGATGATTTTGAAAGAACGAGATTTACTGTACTGATATCAAAGCCATCACCAGTGACATTAACCGTCTTAGTGGCATTTCCGGAATAATTTACTATTCCATTGAATGTTACTGAATATGTATTATAGGTACTGCCAAGT
>ONHZ01000027.1 GCA_900317755.1 uncultured Lachnospiraceae bacterium | reverse complement strand
TCTTTCCCCATGCTGAATACTCTGGCTCATAATTAAATACGCTATCAAATAAAGGTCTCGAAAAGAAATTTTGCTTTTTGGTTGCAATGAAGAGCCCATCAAATCCATTTTCTTTTGCAAGCTTCTTCCAACAGTTTCCCATTTGAATTAGTATATCTTTATCACTATGCCCGATAAGCATAAACACTGGTTTATTATTAATTTTCAAGTATCTAGGATCTTTGAAGAATGGCAGAAGATAGTTGAAATGTTTTGTCCATTGTCCTTCATCGCCATACTCAAATGGTACTAATACTCCTGTACCTGTCATCTGCGCGTTATCTACAATCGGTGTCCAATCGTTTCCTTCAATATTTCCCCAAGTGCGTTTCCATGCAGCGTTATCCCAAGTAAAAAAATAATTGATATCTATATCTTTATTTTGCAGTAAAATTTCTGCAGGCTTTTGTAACTCCTGTTTTCCATCTTTAAACCAGTAATGATAGATATTAAATCCGTCAATTCCATACTGATTAGCAAGTTTGGCTTGCCACCTTATAGTCTCAACATTTAGTAAATCATAGTAGTTATTATTAATAGGCACTCTTGGCTGATTATGTCCCTCAAATTGTGGCGTTGCGGCCTTAACGCCTACCCAATCGGTATATCCTTTTCCCCAAAATTTATTATTATCTTCCGTTTCATGATATTGAGGAAGATACGCCGCATAGATTGCCGTTTTTTTCATTATAATGCTTCTCCATTAAGCCTCTCTGATTGCCGTTTCTGTCTTATTAATCATATTTTCTATTGAAAATTGTTCATAATTTTTGGGCTGTAAATGCTTCGTTTTCAATTCTTCTATCTTATCCGCGAGCATTGCATTCGGATCCGAATAATCAAAGAGATAACTTTCGCATTCCGTTTCCTTCAATAAATAGCAATAGCTTTCATTCGTATTTGCAATAATCGGTCTATTTGATACAAGCCCCTCTATTAAAGATAAGCCAAATCCTTCATGCAATGATGGCATTAAAATATAATCCGAATCTTCAATAAGATCATGGATCTGGTTATCTGATACTCGCCCCAGGAAATTCACCTTACTCTGCATTTGATGGTTTATGATAAACTCTTTTAAAATTCCCATATACGCATCATCTTCACATGCCCCAGCTATATTAAATTGATAGTCATATGGCAACCCTGATAGCTTCTTTAGACATTCTAAAATTCCCTTATTATCAGATACTCTTCCCCAATAAACAAAGGTGTGCCCAAGCACTGACTTTGGTGCAATATCTCCAAACTTTTTGTAATCAACGCCACTCATGATCACAATGCTATCTTTGATTCCATAACTCTCCGCAATTTTTTTATCTTGTTCAGAGACATTAATAATGGGGCTATAGTTTTTAGAAAGTCTACTTATCACATATCTAAAATATATTTTTTTTAACTTACTATGATCTTGTGTATGGAACATCCACCCATGCGAGGTAATAGCAAGTTTATATTTGAATTTATTTTTATAGTGTGCTAAATATATATATAAAAACTTACAATCATTGCAATGAACAACATCTGCATTTTTTATTTCTCTTTTAATTGTGCGGTAATCACCATAATTCCTTAAGAAATACAGTCCGCCAACTCTTTTAGAAGGAATTCTTATGATTTTTTCACCGTCAATTTCTTCTTCCTTAAGTTCCTTGATATCTGTATCTGCAGTGATAACAACAACCTCGTTGCCTTCTGCCAATAAATGTTGAGCAATTTCGTGAATATAGAATTCTACCCCTCCAATATGTGGCAAGTATATTTTATTTGTAAAAACAATTTTCATGTTGATTTCCCTTTATACTTATGATTTTAATCCATAGAAAACACAGCTAATTATTCGGCGAATATTACTTCCTCTTCCCTCTAACCAGCTCCTCGGCCATTTCCTCAAACCTGCTTACAAACTTTGCATTGTTATCCAGTCCGCATCCATGCATGCCGGAAGCAATCTGATCATAGTTCTTGATTACATCCCCCAAAGTCTCGGTGTCTTCTACGACAATGATATTTCCATATCTTTCCTTAACCGCCTCAGCAAAATCGAGCTGATGATTGTTGACATGTTCTTCAAACTTATACTGCCGTGGCACAACAATCGGAATCTTGCCGATCTGAAGTGGCATAATAAACGATGAAGGGCCTCCGTGGGTAATGACAATCCGTGCCTGATCAACGAATTTTCCCATCTGGTCAAAGGGATAAAGTTTCTGCCAGGTACAGTATTGCGGCTCGTAGGTGGAGAAACCTGTCTGGATGACAACATCTTCGGTAATGATACCGTCCCTTTTAAGTTCATCTATTTTTTTCACTAAGCGATTAAAAGGCTGCTCGTGTGTGCCCACTGTAACGAATATCATCAGATCTCTCCCAATTTCCTACTACTTTTCTGACTTTTTATCTTTTCTCATCCCCACATTCCTCAAAACACAAAAAACGAGGAAAGGCAGAGGTAAACAAGAAAAGCAGAACCAGTGCCTAAAATATACTTCCCAAATTTATTGCCTTGGGGTAGACCTTCTTCATCTCTTCCCACTCAACGATAAATTTATCCGCAACCGGATAAACCATTTTGCCGCTCAGGGTCGATTTATCAATTCTGTCAAAAACCTCGATGTACATCGTCTTGGCGCCGAAGAGTTTTCCAAGCCAGAAGAACGGAACAGCTACAGCTGCGCCGGAGGAGATAATAAGGTCAGGTTTTTCTTTCCTTAGAACCTTCCAGGCCAGTCTCGTATTGATGAGTAAACCTTTAAGAGAACGGTTTGTCGGATAATAGCAAGGAATCATTCTCTCGGACTTCAAAAGACTCTTGGCGTCCTCCTTGTCAAAGGTGACCCAGAATCTTTCATGTTTTTCCCAAAAGGGTTTAAGCATATACAGGTGGGTTAAGTGCCCGCCGGATGATCCTACTAAGCAAATTTTCATTTTGTTATCTTTCCACTAATCAAATACAATATTTTAAAATATGATACATATAGTTAGTTTTATAACCCTGTTGTGAACCATTTCCTCTATGATCAGGCGTTCCAAGCTTCAAATGTATCAGTCAGCAAAGAAATAATCTTCCAGCATAAGGCACACGCAGTGATATACAGGAAGGTGATATTCTTGAATCATATAGGTCTCTGTCTGAGGGACCTGGATTGTCACATCTGCAAGATCCTTCAGTTTGCTGTCCTTCTGTCCTGTAAGGCCTACAACCTTAATGCCTTTTGCCTTTGCTACAGTTGCAGCATAGAGAACATTTTTGGAATTCCCGGAAGTGGAGATCCCAAGGAACACATCTCCTGACTTGCCGTAGCCATTCAGCTGCTGTGCAAATGCAAGAAGAGGCTCACAGTCGTTCATATAAGCAGTTGTCAGTGCAGGATGCCCGTCAAGAGCAATTGCAGGAAGTGCTCCCTGGAGATTATCAGCCAGGACTGTTCCAAGCTCTTCATTAACGCCGATCAGAGCATTTCTCTCATCATCCGTCAGCTTACGAGGTCTCTTAAATCCCTTCATAAGCTCGCCAACAATATGCTCAGAGTCTGCTGCAGAGCCACCATTACCGGCAACCAGAAGTTTTCCACCATTCTCATAGCTCTCCTTCATATATTCGAAAGCTATATTGATGTCATTTGCACATACTGCTAATGCTGGGTATCTCTCGATTAAAATCTCTAACTGCTTGTTCATAATCTCTTCTCCACAAACTGCAGTAAACTATCTACTGTCTCATCCTGTCCAAAATCATCCGTACCGATCAGTGCGGTATGGCATCCAGCGTTCTTCCCTGCCTGAATGTCATTCTTACCATCACCAACCATCCAGGAATTCTGAAGATCAATGTTGAAATCTTCTGCTGCCTTTAATAGCATTCCAGGCTTTGGCTTTCTGCAGTCGCAGACAATTTTGAGTTTCGGGACTTCACCTTCAAATCCCTTATCTGGATGATGTGGACAAAAATAGATACCATCAAGGTATGCGCCTTCCTGACCTAGCAATGTCTCCATCTTGTTATGGATTTCCTGTAGCTGGCCAAAGGTAACTTCTCCCCTTGCAATGACTGGCTGATTGGTCACAACAATGGCAAGATATCCAGAAGCATTGATTCTTTTTATTGCCTCCGCCACACCAGGAAGCAACTCGAATTGATCTATGTCTTTGAGAAAACCAACGTACTTATTGATTGTTCCATCTCGATCCAGGAAGATGGCTTTCTGCTTATTTTTCAGATTCTTTGCTGTGACTGTTCCGTTCGCAAAGTCAGCGCATACTCCTTTGAATCGATCTGGCGTGCCCATATCCTTCACATATTCCGGGCTGTCATAACAGAACATCTTCCCAGTCCCGCATAACGGCTTTAAGATTTGCCGGTCAAGATCAACCTTTACCTTCTTACCATTGACCTCTGTACCGATCGTGTTGACATCGATATCTACTCTATTCAGTACGGAAGCATTGATTACATGAAGCCCGGCATTGACTCTATTCTGATACCACTGAGGCCTTACGTCTTCCTTGGTGAGCCACTGCTGTACGCTGCCATCTTTATCCGTGATGATGAGTACGCTGTCGTAAGGATGAGAATTGGGATGCGTAAATATTGTTGCCAGTCCGCCATGCTCCTGGTGATACTTTACGAATCTGTTGAAGTCCACATCGAACACAGAGTCAGCGTTCAGAAGCAGGAAGTCCCCATCAAGCTTGTCCCGCATCTTGAACAAAGCCCCTGCATTACCGAGAGGCTCCTTCTCAACAAAATACTCAATATGAACGCCAAGCTTTTTTCCATCTCCGAAGTAATCGATAATCTTGTCTGCCATGTGGCTGACTGTAAATATATAATCAACAAACCCCTGTTCCCGAAGAGAGCAGATCTCTCTTTCGAGAACAGGTACGCCATCAATTGGTATTAAAGGTTTGGGTATATCTGGGAAGAGTTCAGATATTCGTGTGCCTCTTCCACCAGCCATGATCACAACTTTCATTTATTTAGCTTCCTTTATTCCATAGTCTTCCGGAGAATAATAAAGCACTCTGGTTCCCCCATCCTCAAAGTGGAATGGAACATAAAGAAGATCGTGCATGGCTGCCTTCAGCGATTCTCTCTTTTCAGGCTGAACGTAGAATACAAGGAATCCACCTCCGCCAGCTCCAAGAAGCTTTCCGCCAAGAGCACCGGCTTCTATTCCCTTTTGGTAAAGTGCATCAATATTCGATGTGGAAACAGCGCTTCCTGTCTGTTTCTTTAATTTCCATGTGTGATCAAGAAGGTATCCGAAATCATCCAGATTTCTTTCCTTATTTGTAAGTACATCCTCTGCATCATCCACAAGATCCAGCATCTCAAGCAGCCGCTTCTCCTTCGCTTCCTTCGTCTCAGGAGATGCCGCATTTGCCTTCTGCACGTCAGAAGAGAATCTGGTAAATCCTGTAAAGAACATCATAAGGTTGTGGTCTAACTGCTTTTTTCTTTCTGGGGAGATAATGATAGGAAGCACATCATATGTGCCATCTTTGTTAAAATTGATTCGGTTGAACCCACCGTAAGATGCGGCGATCTGATCCTGCCATCCACCCGCTTCTCCACAAAGAACACGCTCAAGGTAGATAGCTTCATCAGCCAGTTTCTTCTTATCGGCGTATTTGCCTTTTAGGGCATAGAAAGCACTAAGCATTCCTACAGCAAAAGATGAGGATGTACCAAGGCCGGAACGAGCCGGAAGATCAGCTTCATAAGTGAGACGAATTTCATGCATCTTGAGCATCTTCATGGCATTACGAATTGCCGGATGCTGGATTTCTTCAACAGAAGCCACTCTCTCTGTTTTTGAATAAGAAAGTTCCGTTCTGTAATCAAAAAAAGGAGGAAGATGCCTTACATTGACGTAACAATATTTATCGATTGTCGTGGAGAGGACTGCACCTCCATGGGCCCTGAAAAAGTCCTCCATGTCTGTACCGCCTCCGAAGAAGGACATTCTAAAAGGCGTCTTTGTAATAATCATTAACTTATTTTCTCCCTCTCTCGTTCTGCCCTGCTATTCCAAGGCCTTAATCTTCTATTACTTAAACGAGTGCACTATTCGCCGTAAGAAGCTCCAATCCACTCAACCATTCACCCACGTGTCTAACCATTCATTCATCGTTCAATCCCAGACATCCCCGTGAATGGTTGACATAGAATGGAATTCAGGCAGACATAAACGCTGAATTGACAAGCCCAGTGAATGGTAAGCACCAGGCTTCCACTCGGAACTGTATTCCCTGCTTATAACAGTCTTCTCTATATCCTTACCTTCATCATCCTTGCCGAACTGGAACCATTTGTGCTCGATGATTCTTGTCCAAGGAGTCTCTCTATCCGTGTAGTTGACAGCCGCATTCCCCTGGAAATTCGGTTTATCAAGCACCTCTGTTTCAAATCTCACAGATCTGTATTCCAGATTCCCGAGACAGTAATCGAAGTAGGCGTCGATCGGGCCAGTGTAGATCACCTTCTCCGCTATCCTATCCAGCTCTTCCTTATTTTCTAGGTAATCAACTCCAACCTTTACCTCTATTCCATCAAGCATGTTCTCGACCATCTTCGTGTAACCGCCGACAGGAATGCCCTGGTAGAGAGCGTTGAAGTAGTTGTTGTCAAATGTAAGTCTTACCGGGAGGCGCTTAATGATAAATGCCGGAAGCTCCGTGCAGGGACGTCCCCACTGCTTCTCCGTGTAGCCTTTTATTAATTTTTCGTAGATGTCTGTCCCTACCAGACTTATTGCCTGCTCTTCAAGGTTCTTCGGTTCTCCGGTTATTACTTTCCTTTGTTCCTCTATTTTCTTTTCTGTTTCTTCCGGAGTAACCACGCCCCACATCTTGTTGAACGTGTACATGTTGAAGGGAAGCGAGTAGAGCTCTCCATGGTAATTGGCGACCGGAGAATTGGTAAAACGGTTGAATGTAGCAAAGCGGTTTACATAGTCCCAGACCGTAGCATTATTGGTATGGAATATATGAGCGCCATACTTGTGGACGTGAATTCCTTCGATGTCCTCCGTATAGACATTCCCAGCGATGTTCGGCCGCTTGTCTATTACTAATACTTTCTTATTATGTTCTTTTGCTTCATGTGCGAAGACTGAACCAAACAGGCCAGCTCCGACTACGAGATAATCGTACATTGTCTTTTCTTTCTAGTATTGCTTGGTGCGGCATTGTCCTTGCCGTTCTTCACGGCATTCTTTTTCTCCACACCTCTTGGTGTGTTCTTCTCCACACTCAACGTGTGGTATTTCTTCATATTGCCGGAATGTAGTTTCTACCTATATTAATAAGGAGCCGCATTTCAGCAGCTCCTTTAATCTTCTAATCTTTGTTCTTTTACTTTTGTGTGGTTATTGTTTTTGTTGTGGTTCTTTTTTATTGAGTTTGGTGTGATGGTTTTGAAAATATGAACGTTCATATCCTTTATTATCAACCCGCCTGTCTCGCTAACCCCCTATCGATTTTAACATTATGCGACCCTGGTGGGAAAATCTGAGTCCTGGAAAAATGAGTTGATATAAGACGTTTGCCGAACATATACCTTTTTTCAGACCAACAACCAACCAGATTTACATATACCCTTTTTCTCCTCCTTCAACCCACCTGGTGAAATTGACACAGTTTTGATGCCTTTTCGCCATATTTTTAACATTTTCATTTGCAAAATATCATTTTGAGCCGGTTGCTTTGAAATTCATTTCAACACCAGTTCCGATCTGGTCAGCAGATCATCTATCATTGGATGATATATGATAGCATTATCTGATCGATCAATTGTTGTTATTCTTTTTCCAGCATCTTTTGAAGAAGCTCCACAATGATAGATTTTTTCACTTCTTGTTTTGTAATCCAGAACGATATATCTATCATGGAATTTCCCACCTGTATGTCTGAAAGATACAGAAATTGAAGGATACTCGCTTTGAAATGCAGCAAATTCGCTGGCTCTCAGCATATTTCTAATATTGTCACTGAAAATAGTAATTTGAACTCCAGATTTTACACTTTTCAGCATCTGTAGAGTTTTTGGACCAATGTAATTATCTACAAGAAAAACTGTTTTACTGGCCTTTCCGTATATATCTGCGTACGCCACATCCGCTTCAAAAGTCTGTCCATCTAATATCAGAATCTCATTTCCACGCTCCGATACAGAAAAGCTTTTGACTACCTTTACTAAATCATCGCGAGTAACCATGTCGCGCTGAATTCTTGCAATATCTTTTGAATTCTCTTCGGTTTTTAATGATAACTGAAGAAATTCCTGCTGCCCTATCAAGGTAGGATTTTCCAGCAGATAATCTTTCATTTGTTTAAATGCTGTTACAAGAGCTCTGCTTTGCCTTGTTGCAAGATCTCCCTTCAACACCGTCATCAGCATGTATACACCCTGTTCGGTAAATGCTCTTGGAAGGTATCTGGTTCCTCCCCAACTTGAGGTGAAATTTTTGCACCTCAAGTCTTCAAACTCTTCCTTAGTAAGTTGGAACATAAAATCATCTCCAGCAAACTTTTCAGAGTTGTTTGTGACCTGCCGGTTAAAGTTTTTGGTCTCATATCCATATATTTCTGCCAAATCATGATCAAGCATTACTTTTTGGCCACGAATTTCATAAATTTTAGCCTTTATGGAATCAACCGTTATTTCAATAGGAATTAGCATGTTTTTCTGATTATCATCTGACATGTAGTACTCCTCTTATATTATTCTTTTTCATTCCTTCATAAAGCTCACTCGCAATGCTCATTCACATTTTTACGATACAATCCAGTTAAAAATATGAACATTCATATCTTAATTATAGAACCCCTGTGGCTTTTTTGGGGGTCTATCGATTTGTATTAAATGGAAGGGCTTCGGGTCGCATATGTCCTATCGATTCTGAAACTGAGGTGACCCCTGTGGGTTACTCGCTTCCACTATCGATTTCAAAACATATACAACCCACAGGTCTCGTTACCCCTATCGATTTCAAATTTATGCGACCCTGGTGGCATAATCGAGGCCCGGAGAAAATCAGTTGATGTAAGACGTTTGACGAACAGGTACCTTTTTTCAGACCAACAACCAACCAGATTTACATATACCCTTTTTCTCCTCCTTCAACCCACCCGACTCGACTGTCCAAATCTCACTCTATTTAAACTAAAAAAGCCCCAAACAGTATTAAGGTGATGATTTGGATTTCATCATCTTAATACCGTTTGGGCATAGAAAAAACTAATATTTCTGTTTTAACCCAACATACGCAAGTACTTTATTACATAATCGGGCGTTGTACCTGATACCGCTCGATAGCATACAATCAATACTCTCTTCAATTTCCTTTGCCGATGCAATTTTGTTATCGTAAGCCAACATCATTACGCCGAGAGTTCCAACGAATTCAATCTCCATTTGTTTCGCTATGCCGCGTGCCTTGTGTTCATCTAGCAAGAGAAGGTCTGCTTTTGACTCAGAATAAAGGACTATTGCCTCACTTTCGCCAGCATCCAATCCTGTGGCACTACGGAGAATATTTACAGCTTCAGAATTCTTTACATTCAAGATTTTAATAAAATCGCATCGTTTTATCTGCTCGGCCTCATCTTGAAACATATCATTTGTAGTCAACTCATAAAATACAGCTTCTGGGATACTTATTTCATGATAAAGCTGCTCTAGCCATTCAAGATGTCCTGCCTTCATCAAGGCAATAATCGGTGTAGTATCGGAAACAACTATCATCCCAGTTTTGCCTTAACCCTTTCAACAGTCTTTATTTCGTCTTCAAATTCATCATCCGTCATATCGACATAGTCAATTCCCATCTTTCCATAAAGCGCAATTAAGTCAAGCTTATTCATTCCAAGCATCTCTGCCGCACGACCAAAAGAAATAACCTCGTCCTTGATATAGGGATAAATCAGCATGGCATCACGCTTCTTCTCGGCATCGCTGTCTTTTACAACCACAAATCGAACGATCTGTTCAGGAACTTCAATACTAACATCTTTTTTGGCTACTGACATAATTTGAGCTCCTTTCATTACAAGTAATCTTTGCAAAAAATAATATCACAAAATACTAAGGAATTCCACTTATCAATGGTATATCGATAGCGTACATATACTCATTTTTTGCATTTTCCTAGGGCTCACATAATAAGTATCAAAGACTTATTCACCACACTTGTTTTACATATACCTTTTCATATACCTTTGGTCCAGCAGAATCATATACGCTTTTGAAGGCTTATGCAACACACCCGACTCGGCTGTCCAAAATCTCACTCTATTTAAACTAAAAAAGCCCCAAACAGTATTAAGGTGATGATATGTATTTCATCATCTTAATACCGTTTGGGCATAGATAATAAAAAAGTTATTTATTATGCTGATTTTTTTTGCATAATCTTCAACTATTGCACATACTTCTTGCCTTCCTTTCTCGGTACCTTTATAATACCGCATTGTGCCGGAAAATTTGGATTATAAAAAAGTTTTCCTGTTCAAAAGCAATTGGAACTACTAAGTTATCGTCATCTAAAATATTCAGTAAATAATAAATAATCTATTTTCATAAAATCACTAGTAACAGAAAATGAATGGGCAGAAGCTTTCCTATTTGCCAATATTTAATTCATTTTCTATTTCCTCAATAGTTGGCATAGAATTTCTTATTTCATTTGGCAATGCATGAGATATTTCATATTCAGATATTCCTATTGGTGTATTTGCACTATTTACTGAATACTGTGCAAGAACTTTGTCCTTGTTCTTGCATATCAGAAGACCGCTTGTCTGATTATCACCATCTTTTCTTAATATTCCATCTACAGCTGCAACATAAGTACTTAGTTGTCCCATATCTCTCGGGTCGAATGCATTAACTTTAACTTCAATAACAACATAACAATGAAGAGGAATATTATAAAAAAGCATATCAAGAAATTGTTCTGTATGGCCTACTTCAAGCCTATATTCCCTCCCTACAAAAGCAAATCCCGTTCCTAATTCAAGCAAAAACTTTTGCAAGTTATCCATCAACGCATCTTTTAATTCTTTTTCATCATATTCCTGACGAATTGTTAAAAAATCAAAATTATAAGGATCTCTTATAATCTGTTGTGCAAGACCACTTTGAACTTTTGGAAGGGAATCTTTGAAGTTGGTAACTGCCTGTCCTTCTCTGTCATATAAATCAGTATCTAGAAAATTCATTAGTACTGCGCGTGACCAGTTATTTTGTAAGGTCTTCCTCACATAAAATAATGCTCTATCCTTATCATTACTTTTATGATATTTATCTATGATAAGTTTGATATGGTCCCAGGGAATTCGAAAAATAGCATCGTCACTGAAATCGTCCCCAAGTTGAGGACGATTCTCGCTTGAACCTATCTTCCCATAAGAATCGTCCCCAACTTGGGGACGAATGTCCAAATCTGAAAACAGCTCGTAGTAATACTTCATATATTTCAAGTTGGTAGCTGAAAAGGAATGAACATTTGGAAAGATATCATGCAAATCCTTGCTAACGCTTTTATAGAACTCAGAACCATATGTAGCATCTTGGCTCATGATAAAAATATCATGTCCCATTGACCAGTAAAATTTAAGCATCTCAATATTCACACTGGTTGATGCCTTGATCTGGCTTTTCTGAAATCTGGCACTTATTGATTGTATCCAGCTTTTATATTCAGCATTTTTTACAAGTAACTGGCTCATGAATGTCTACTCCTTAACATCATTTTCATCAACCTCCCAATAAATTCATAAAACATTAGACTATTTATTAATATATCTACTGTTCGATATTTTTGCAAGTATGTTTACATTGGTTGTGAAAATATTGTTAGGGTTTCCCTAGAGTTAGCATAAAAAGTATAAAAGACTTATTCACCTCACTTATTTTCGAACTATTTCGCACCCTTATGTGTGAACACAATGCCTACGGTCTTGAGGAGAATCTTGAAGTCAAGGCTGAGGCTCCAGTTGTCAATGTATTCGAGGTCGAGCTTTACGACTTCATCGAAGTCCTCGATGTCGGAGCGGCCGCTGACCTGCCACATGCCGGTGAGGCCAGGCGTCATCTGAAGCCTGCGGCGGTAGTGCTCATTGTACTGCTCGAATTCTGATTCTGTCGGAGGACGCGTGCCTACAAGGCTCATATCGCCTTTCAGCACATTCCAGAACTGAGGGAATTCATCGAGTGAAGTCTTCCGGATGAACTTTCCGACCTTCGTGACTCTGGGGTCATCCTTCATCTTGAACATGAGACCGTTCATCTCATTATCTTTCATCAGATCCTTCAGCCTGTCCTCTGCATCTACATACATAGAACGGAACTTATAAATCTTGAAACGTCTGCCATTCTTTCCGACTCTGGTCTGTGAGAAGAATACCGGTCCCTTTGAATCTATCTTTATTGCTGGTACAAGGAATATACAGAGTATTCCGGTGAGGACCATTCCAACGACCCCGCCTATGATGTCGATGAGACGTTTCAGCATCAGCTTCTTTTCGCTGTTCCTGTTCATCGTATAGGTGACGACATCATAGCCCTTGAAGGTCTCTATTCTTGTCAGGGAATTCCTGTGCTCTGGCAGTCTCAGACAGTAGTGGCAGTCAACACCCATGTCCTCGAAGCCGTTTACGATCTCCTGAAGCTTTTCCCTGTCAATATCAGGTGCATTGATCAGCACCTCATCAAAAGGAACCTGGACAAATGCCTGCGGGAGGCTTTCATTACCTGCGTATACAGGAATGCCATTGATTTCATGATGCGCATCCTTTTGCGAAGAATATTCACTGCCTGTAATCTGAGTATCTATATGCGTTTCTTCTGCTTCACAATCTGCATACGCTGCCCCGACGATCTGGATTCCAGAATCATGTGCATTCAGAATATTCTGTATCGTATTCTCTAATTCATTCTTTTCTGCAACTACGACGATCTTCAGTACCTGGTGATCCTGCCTGAAATAATGAAAAAGCAGGTTTTTGTACAGCACATGCACTGCATACGTCAGCCCAAGGTCAATCCATGCGAAATGGAAATATACCATTCGTGAGATATAGTAGCCAAAATGCAGAAAGTACGAAACAACGATGGCAAACAGGAGCAGGATAAAAGTATGTACAAATACAGCCCGAAACTCGATGAGATAACCCCTATGAAGTAACGTCCTGTTCCAGTCGAAAAAGAACGAATAGATCGTACTGATCGCGATAAATATGAGGCACAACTGATAATAAATCGTCGTATTTATCAGAAGTACCTTTTTTTCACCTATGAAATAAAGTCGTACGGCAAAATAAGTGGCCAGAATGATGCAAATGATATCAAGGAGCCACATCCCGTATTTCTTATATATTCTTCTTTTCTGCCTCATCTATAAAGTAAACTTTCTCAAGAGAATATCTTAATTTCCCGAAGTCACCACTATCTCTTATTCTTCTGCCCCGCTGCCAAGAAGATTCATGATCGGTATCTCAGCCGGGGTTCCGCTGCCATCAAATACCTGCTCTCCATCATCATTAAAATATCGCTGGATCGGGTTCGAATAGATCGTCTGTCCGGTAAGCTTTCCTACTACGAGGAAGCGGCGGTCAGGCTCTTTTCCGATGCAGGTCGCAAGAACGACAAGGTGATCACTGTCTGAAATTTCAACACTGTCATCGATATAGTCAGGCTGCCTTCCGGCTGACTCCGTCTTGATAGAATTTACAAATGTGGAAACAGAGCTTGGATCCTTCGGATCAAGATAATAGGTGATATTATCATCTGTGAAATTTACTACTGCAAAAATCCTGTATGTGAGAAGCTCTTCCGGTGTTTCTATCGTAAATTCTGTATGCGTCTTGCAGAAATCCTCATCATCAAAATTGTGAAGAGAGCCAAACATGGTCTTGTTCTTCATATTGTGGCCATAGATGACAGTCAGGTAATCATCGAACTGCATGGAATTGATTCTGTTCGTATATATGCAGCCTGGATAGCCCTCAGAGCCATCGAGATTCCTCATGAGGTAATAATTATCCTCTTCATTCTGGAGTATAGGATAATCCACGCCTGTTCCGTCTACTGTCACGAAGGCATATATGTCCTTATTCTGCTTCCAGTAAGAATTGAAATCGTGTGTCGGAGATGTACCCTCGATAACAGCCTTGCCGTCATTATCTGTATTCTTCTCCTGACGAAGTGAATCAAAGGTCTCCTCGTGCTGCTTCAGGCTCTCCTGATACTTGTAGTTCTGATAATACCTGTATCCGAAAAAGCCTGCGCAGACAAGAACTGCAAGGACGACAACAATAATTATGACTTTTTTGATCGTCCTTTTTTTCTGCTGCTTCTTTTTATTTTTCTTTTTTTTCACTGATGTATTTTCCAGTGCCGATGGCTCGTCATATTCTTCTCTCATGATTCATTTCTTTTCTAAAATAATGTGATTTGCTGTCCTTAATACTGTGGTTAATTATCCGGTTCGCAGAAATACTCGATCACGATGTCGTTTATCGCATCCTTGTCAAGCTCGTAGATTTCGTATTTATTCTCACTGTTTACGGTACCTGGAAGGACTGTGATGTCATTATCAAAAGCCATGCCCTTGCACTCGCTTACGAGATTTGCCATATCCGCTGCATCAATTGATGAATATTTGTCATCGCCAAGTGCATTATAAAGCTTCATGACGATGAGTGGGTCTTCTTTTATTTTCTTTGATAGCTCTTCCTTCAGAGCCTTCATAAAGATATTCTGTCTGTCCGCCCTGTCTTCTGCAGATGCTACAATCTTCGTATCCCTGTAGCGCACGAATTTCTCGATTTCCTTGGCAGTCTTCAGCGTATAGCTCTGTCCAGCCTTGTATGTCTTTCCATCAACGATATAGTCCTTGTCCGGAGTGACGGTGATGCCGCCAAGTGCCTTAGCAAGCTCAGGAAAGACCTTGAGATTCACTGCTACATAATCCTTTATTGGAATGCCCTGGAAAATCTCGCTCACATCCTTTGCAACGGCTACAGAGCTTCCTTCTTTGCCATCCGGACCCCATGCGTACTGCACGCAGAGTTCATCATCCAGGACTACCTTTACGCTTCCATCTTTATTGTAGTGGGAAACAGGTACGAATGAGTCTCTTGGGATCAGGAAGAGGTGGACACTTTTTTTCTTCGGATCTATAGACAGGAGGTAGTTCAGATCATTCTGCCCCCAGTATCCATTCTGCTCCTTTGTGTCCATATTTTCTTCCTTATCGATTCCTAAGATAAGAATATTGATAAGGTCGTCTCTCATCCTGTATGTCTTAGCGCTGCCCGAGGCCTCTATACCGCTTGAATTTGAGCTTTCTACGACATTTTCCTTTCCGGAATTATTAATCACGATGGATGCGATGATCACAAGTGCCAGGACAATGCAGGCAATTATTAGTATTACCTTTAGGACCTTATTTATTTTTATTCGTTTTGAAGAAGTGTTTCTGTGTCTTTTCTTTTTCATGGCAGTTATTATAAATCTAAATTAAAATTAAGACCAGGGAGTTTTGAAGCCCCATGGTCTTGGAATTCAGATGAAACCTAATGAATTCACGAATTAGAACTCGCCTGTCTTAGGTGCCTTTGAAGCATCTGTTGTTCCAGCAGCTGTAGTAGCAGTTGTAGCATCAGCGCCTTCCTTTACTTCTGTAATGACTACAGGAGAAAGTGAAGTAAGTCTGAATGTAACACCGCCCTGTTCAGCCTGAGCTGCAACAGCTTCCCAAGTACCATCAGCCTTGAGGTGAAGTACTCTTACTTTTGTAGCAGGTGTAAATGTTGCTGCAATACCCTTTGTGTAAGTCAGAACAACACCGCCGTTTGCTGCTAAAGTCTCAGCCGTCATGTTAGGAATAGAAACGTCGATGACTTCTGCCTTTACTACGTCAGCAACAGGAGCTGCTGAGTAAGAGTTTACAAGGTTCTTGAGTCCGTTTTCCTTGCCAGCATTGAGTGCCTCAACGGCTTTCTCAGCTGCATTTAACTGCGTAACCTGTGCAGGCTTTGCAGAAAGTTCAACAGAATCTGCTGTAGAAGCTACCGTTACTGCTACTGGAGTAGAACCTACTGTGGCATTGGCTGCATCAGATGTAGCTGTTGTAGTCGTTGCTGTAGTAGTCGTAGTCGATACAGAGCTTGTAGCTGTAGAAGATCCTGCTGCAAATGCTGTAGCTGAAAAGCTAAGTGCGAATGCTGCTGCAAGTGCAAGCGTTAAAAGTTTCTTTTTCATAATTGGTACCTCCTTTATGATAATTCCAATTATTACTAAACCATGGTTTATAAGTTACTAGTAGCTCACAAAAGTTTCACTTTCGTTCGCTATAAAATCGCCGCTTTGCGGCTCTTCATGTACGGGATAAACCCGTACATGAAAGCAATATACCACCGCCTAAAGGCAGTTGGTATATTGCTGATTTTATATATACAGCCCGGTCTTAGCACGCTCGGCCGGGCGATATACCAAAATTAAGAAATATTATTGGTTTTGTGAACCATCCTTATTCATTGTGTTTTTAGGCTTTACAAGCTCATAGCCTTCCGGACTGTTATTTTGAGCCTCATCAGAATGCTCCACAGGCTTCCTTCGGATATCGTCCCAGATTCCGTCATCATCGGAATCATCGAATTCATCTCCGTCAGGATCCTTGCCATTATCTTCATGTGAAAAGGAATTCCCTTCACGAATCAGCCTTGTCACGAAGAAAACAATCAGTAATAAAAGTATGATAAGAATAATGACGATTACGGTAATGATTGCTCTTCTGATATCGCTGTTCCGGCTCAATGTGAAGCCATCCTTTGGATTTCCTGGATCTGTTAGTGTCTTTGAAGAGCCGAGGCTGTCGTCTGCGTCTGCATTTGCGCTATCGTCTGAGGCATTTTCATCTGCAGCTTCTGTATTTTCAGTACCAGTTTCTTCACTACCTGAAGCTGTACTGCTTCCGGATGCAGTGTCTGCGGCATTGTCGTTTGCGGAATTAAAGGCTGTCTCTGCATCATCTAGTACGTCTTTAAAAGCCTTATTGGATGTATCTTTTCCTGTAATAATCACAGGTGCCTCAGCAAGTGCACTTACATCCATATCACTTCCTGATGAATCTTTCGCAGAGGCATTCACAAATCTCACACCGGATTTTCCGCCGCTTGTGGCATTGAAATAAATCATGACCTTTACTTCACTCTGGCCATTGCCATCTCCGCTAAGTGTGACGATAGAATCATTGTCGCTATCTGCCCCGCTTATATATTTCAGCCTGCTGCCATCGTATGCGATTGAAATGGTATATTCTCCTATGCCGCTCTGGCTCCGGAGGTATACGCCGATCGGGAAATTCTGCCCGTTCGCATCAGCATTGTAGTAATTCGAGCCGAAGGCGGTAGTGACTTCTGATGCCTTCACCTGCATAGAAAAAGTGGGAATCAATCCCACTGTAAGCAGCGCTGCAGCGAATGCACATATTATTTTTTTTACGTTAATCAAAGAATTTTGCATAACTTTTTGTCACTATGAATAAATTTTCGTGTCCCGTATGATTACAAATTCATGATTTCTTCTTGTCCTTTTCGGATTCATCATCGGAACCGTATCTGCCATAATATTTTCCATAGTACTTGCCGTAATACTTGCCATAATATTTACCGTAGTATTTGCCATAGTACTTGCCGTATGCCGAGCCTCCGCCGAATCTGACTTTATTCAGAACCACGCCGAGAATCTTCGCATTTGCTTTGTCAAGCTGGTCCTTGATATCAAGTGCGAAGTGGTAGCTGATTTCTCCTGCAGAAACGACCATGATGACGCCATCGCAGAATTTTGAGGCCACGACTGTATCGATGACTGAGCCAAGCGGCGGCGTGTCGATAATGACAACATCATAATTTGCCCTGGCGATCCTGATGAGATTTTCAAATCGCTCCGAGCCAAGAAGCTCTGATGGGTTTGGTGGGAACGGACCTGAAAAAATGATGTCGAAATTCTCGACATCAGTCTTCGTAATGACCTCTCCTGCTTCGGCACCGCCTGCAAGATAGTTCGTAAGGCCAAGTCTTAATTTGCCTTTGCTGTGACGACGTCTCAGCACTGACTTTCGAAGGTCTGCATCTATGAATAATGTCCTGTCGCCATTCTCTGCAAAGGACTTCGCGAGATAGAAGGAAACCGTTGATTTCCCTTCGCCTGGTGTACAGCTCGTAAGAGCGATTACTTTTACATTTTCTCCGGAAAGCTCTACATTTGTCCTTAAGGTCTTATATGCTTCCCTGACCTGATAGTTTAATTTTTCTTTTCTTATTGCAACCTGCTGCATGATTTTTCCTTATATTATTTTGTTCATCTGCCTATTATGAGATTGTGCTTCTGCCATAGCTGCCGCTCATGAACAGCTATGCGCGCCTGCATTACTTCTTGGAGTCAAGCTCCTCAGTCATAGGGATTAGCGCCAGAGTGCTGAGCCCTAAATATTTCTCTACATCCTCTGTCGTATTAATCCTGTCATCTGCAATGAATATGACTACAACTATGATGCACATGCAGATGAAAGTGACTATGAATGCAATTTCCGTATCCCTCGTCGTCTTCGGCGAAGATTTGTGATCAGGAAGGTTCGCTTCCTCTGCGACCGTGATGGCATTTATGCTCATGACATTCAGGATGTGCTTTGAGGCGACTTCACGAATCGTATTTGCAATGGTCTGCGCACGCTTTGGGCTTGGGTCTGTGACTGATATCGTAATGATATGCGTATTATCCGTATTCGTCACATTTACCTTTTTCAGAAGCTCTTCATATGTCTCATTGAGCTTCAGTTCATCAATAACGCCTTCCATGACGGTGCGCCCGAGGATGAGCTCCTTATAGTCTCCCGCGATATTTGTAGCGACCTGTGTATCATTTACCGTGATCTGCTGCTCGTTCGACTTGTCCGAATAGGTTGAAATATAAATGCTCGTGCTCGATGTATACTGCGGCGTGATAATATTGTGACAAATGAAAAATGTCAGCGCGCCAACGAGCACTGAAACTATCAGTATAAGAAATATATTTGAGCCAATAACGGAGAAAACTTCTCCAATGTCAATCTCGTCTACATCCTCGTCCTGCCTGATATTATATTCAGAACTGTTCATCAAAATCTCCTATTAAATTTATAAAATTATTAATCTGCTCTTTAGATGCCAAATTGCTTAGATCTGCAAAATACTGTGAAAGCCTGTCATTATTCTTTAGAAGTACAGGTTGAAATCATCCTTCGCATTCTTGTAGGTGATTGCTTCCACATATTCCTCTGGGTATTTCTTGTAGAGAAATCTCAGCGAATCCTCTATTTCAACCGTCCTGTTTCCTTCCGCTCGGTGGGCATCTGTCCCGATGTAATCGACCTTCTGCTCCTTCAGGAGCTTGTTCGTGAAGGTCTTTGCCTCATGCCCGTATGTGCCGACCACCGAACCGTAATTTACCTGGATTCTGGCACCGGCATGGACAATGTCGCGAACCTTGGAATAATCATTGAGTATTGCTGCATATCTTTCTATGTGTGCAAGCACCGGGATGAAGCCCGTGTCCACAATGTCATACAGCGCATCGATAATATAATGAAACGGGTGGTTCGGCAGGAACTCGACCAGCACGAATTCAGATTCATTCAGGGTGAAAATCTGATTCTTCTCTAAAAGGTCAGGCACATCATCGTAATACATGATTTCATTTCCTGGAAAGAGCTTCACATTGATGTTCTTATCGTAACTTTTTTTCAGCACTTCAAAGATTTTTTTATTTATCTCTTCTTTTGTCGCATTAGGCGCACCATCCTTGAAATGCGGCGTGGCAACGATGGCTTTTATGCCCTGTTCCTGCGCTTCTTTGAGCATCATAATGGTCTCTTTCATGAACCTGGCACCATCATCGAGCTCCGGCAATATGTGGCAGTGCATATCTACTACGCTTTGTCCGATGTAATTTGTTTTTCCAAACATATAATTATTTATCCTAATACAGCATTCTGTGCGTAAGCCTTCGTACTAATAATCTGTAACACAAGATTCCAAGTCCCAATATATATGCCATAATGAATGTGATTTATGCCAAAGGCTACAAAATGTTGAAAAAAAAATTTTATAATACAACAATTTTAATTTTAAGTCAAGAGCAAAAAAATAAGACCTCCCATTTGCAGACGAACTGCATTTTGGTAAAGTCTATAACTACTCTGACCCTGCTCAAGCGCATAAGTATAATGAGTTTTTCATTATACTAAATCAGTTTCGTATCAAACCTTTTATTACTGATGTTTAATACCCCCCCCCGATTTAGTTTCCTCTATTATACTAAATTAGCATTTTAAATGCAATTAAAAACGTTACAAAATAGGAAATAGTTTTCACAGATATTTAATTATTTTTAACAAAATTAAATAGTACAATTGCTTCATTTGCACTGGTATTCAGTTACGGCATAAAAAACCGGCCAGATTTTTCTGACCGGTTAGCTGCAAAACATTATTGTTATTTTTTACACTTATGAAGAATCTGTATTGTTCTACTATGCAGAAGAATCGATTTTATTCATCATCCTCCGGTGCGAAGGCAGGTGTGAATGTCCTCTCTGTGAAGAGCTTCTTATTCTTCGTGCCGCTTTCAAGCTGTGCTTCCTTGCAAAACTCACTCTGGGAACCTACCTCGACCTTGCCACGCTTGTCGAATCTCTTGTATTCTCCGTCTGCGTCAAGGTAATATGCCTTGAGGTTGTCGGAAAGCTGCGTGTCAAGGATGTGGATGGCACGGTTCTTGTTGTCGGAATCGAGTACCGGGAAGATGATCTCGACACGACGGTCAAGGTTTCTCGGCATCCAGTCGGCGGAACCCATGTAAACTTCATCGTCGCCATCATTGTAGAAATAGAAAATTCTCGCATGCTCGAGGAAGGTGCCGACAATTGATACGACATGGATGTTCTCGCTCACGCCCTTGATGCCGGTCTTCAGGCAGCAGATGCCACGGATGACAAGATAGATGCGCACGCCAGCCCTTGATGCATCATAGAGCTTCTCAATCATTTCCTTGTCGCAGAGGGAATTCATCTTTGCAACGATAAGGCCCTTCTTGCCCTTAGCAGCATTTGCAATTTCCCTATCAATCAGCGAATAGAACTTTGTACGAAGCCAGATCGGTGCAAGCGCAAGTCTGTTCCAGTATGGCGGCTCTGAGTAGCCTGAAAGCATATTAAATACGGCAGTCGCATCCTCTCCGATCTGCTCATTTGCAGTAAAGATGCCGCAGTCTGAATAGATTTTTGCAGTGGAATCATTGTAGTTACCTGTTCCAAGATGGACATAACGCCTGATGCCGTCATCCTCTTCCCTTACGACAAGTGCAATCTTGCAGTGCGTCTTCAGTCCGACGAGACCATAGATGACGTGGCAGCCAGCCTTCTCAAGCTTCTTTGCCCATTGGATATTATTTTCCTCATCAAAACGGGCCTTGAGCTCGACAAGAACGGTGACCTGCTTGCCATTTTCTGCTGCATGGCCAAGTGCTGCGACGATTGGTGAATTTCCGGAGACACGGTATAGTGTCTGCTTGATTGCAAGCACCTGCGGATCATCTGCAGCATACCTGATGAAATCAACGACTGGCTGAAAGGAATCATACGGATGGAAAACAAACCTGTCCTTTTTCTTTATTTCATCGAAGAACGGCCTGCCCTCCGGGATTGACTTCGGCCATACCGGCGTATAGGACTTTTCAAATAATTTCTTATTTTCAACCTTGCCATAAAGCTTCATGCCGAAGGTCAGGTCGATTGGTCCGTTGATTGCATACAGCGCATTTTCTGAGACCTTAAAATTCTTCATAAGGAATTTCAGCAATCTCTTGTCTGTATCCTGCTCACCGTCGATTCGGATGATCTCGCCCCACTCCCTCTGGTGAAGAGACTTCTGGATTTCTGAAAGAAGGTCCTCTGCCTCATCCTCGTCGATGGAGAAATCACCATTTCTGATGATTCTGTATGGGTTTGCACAGATGACGTCATAGTTTAGGAATAATACGCCGAGATTCTTCTCGATGATTTGCTCGAGGAGAATAAATGTCTGCTCGTATGGCGCCTCGGACGGAATCTCAACGAGCCTCGGGATTACGGTAGGAACCTGAACTGTTGCGAATACGGTTGAGTCCTTTGATGCTTCTTTTGAAAGGACTGGCGCATCCGGCTTCTTTTTTAGGAGCGCGCCGATGTTTAATGACTTATTTGCAATAAGCGGGAAAGGTCTTGACGCATCGACAGCCATCGGGGTGAGAACAGGATAAATATTTTTCTTGAAATAAATATCTACGAACTTTGACTGCTCTTCGCTTAAGTCCTCGTATTTCTCGATGACTAAAATATTATTTTTCTTGAGAGCAGGATAAAGTGAACGGTTCCATGTCTGAAACTGGCGGTTTACGAAATCGTGGCAGGCCTTGTCTAGTGCTTCAAGCTGGTCCTTCGGCGTCATGCCTGCAAGATCCGGCTTCTTGTAGCCTGCATTTTCCTGATCCTTCAATGAAGCGACACGGACCATGAAAAATTCAATGAAATTGGATTCCGTGATGCTCAGGAATTTCACTCTTTCCATGAGTGGCAGCTTCGTGTCCTTTGCCTCGTTTAATATTCTCTCGTTGAATTTGAGCCAGGATAATTCCCTGTTTTCAAACATATCCGGCGTGTATTCAAATGCCTTTGTCTCGTCCATCTTTTCCTCCAAATTTACTATTCCCTGACCGCCATTTTGCTATGCTTCAAAATCCAGCGGCATTTTCTCATATTTACGCATTCTCAGAATTTTTACGGCATCATTCTTATTTATAGCATTTGCCAAAATCCGGCATCACTATTATTTTTCCTTAATCACAGGCCTGATATTAAATATCTCTTCAAAGAAATCTGCCTTCTCAGAAAACAGTCCCTTCTCAAGTGATATCGATGCTTCTGAAGAAGTCTTGATTAAAAGCTTCCTTCCTGAAAGCGTCATCTTAACTTTTTTAAACTTCTGCCTGTGGCTCCTGTCGAGCGCATTCGTGACGCGGAGAATCGCAAGAAGCTTCAGAATCTTTATATACTCTTCTTCTGTGAATCTGTCGGCAAGCTCATCATAAGGCAGAATCGGATTCCGGTTGAATAAAGCGACATAGGCAATCATCTCACGCTCCTTGTGCGTAAGGCCAAGGATTTCTGACGAATTGATGATCGTATATGAATTCTCGCCGGAATGGGCAAGGCTTATGTATTTACCGCAGTCGTGCAGGATTGCAGAAACCCTGTAGAGTAATGTGTCTCTAGGTGAGAGCCCGCTCTCCTTCTTAAGGGTATTGATAATCTCAACGCCGAGCTGCTCAAGCACCTTCAGATGCGGCTCGTATGAACCATATCTCTTCTCAATATAATATGCGGCTGTGATGACATCCTCATCATAATCACGAAGCGGCGTAATCGCCTTTTTCTGAAGCGCATTCCTGTAAACAATGCCATCAGTAATCGTAATGCCAGGGAAATAGAAATTTTCCTCATTGAATACCCTGTAAATCGAGCTCAGGATGAAGAAAAGCGGCTGGATGTTGCTGTTCTCAATAAAGCCGGTATTTGCCGTGATGACTGAGAAATTACTCTTCTTCGTATATTCGCTGATGAATTTCTCGACGTAGGATTTTTTGAGCTTATTGTAAGTAAGATTCGGGTAAAATCTCTTGACTGAATGGAAAGCCTGGTCGTTTACGATGATGATGTTCTGGATCGTATCCTCATGCAGATATTCGTGGATGAAGCCCTCGAATTCCTTGTCGATCATCTCATTGATCTGCTCACGGTAATCAAGGCTCGAAGAAATCTTCGCAAGATACTCGGAAACCCTGACGATGCCAAGCGGCAGCTGCTGGGTGTTCTCGAGAGCGCCATTCTTGAAATAGGTAAGCTGGATCGAGTAACCGCCGATATCGCAGAGCAGCGCGCTCGTTGAAACCGTCGATGAAAAATCTTCGAGATTTGAAAGTGCGACATAGGTCGTAAATCTCTGCTCGGAATTCGAAAGGACACGGACGGTAAGGCCGGTCTTCTTCTTGATCTGATCAAGAACGAAAAGATAATTTGACGCATTCCGGATCGCATAGCCGCTGCAGACATCGAAGTCTGTGACCTTGTAGGTGTCGATTGTTTCCTTCATATTTGAAAGAATCTCACAGAGCGTATTCTCCGTCTCAAAAGTAATCTTGCCATAATGATCGATATCGCTTGCGATATCCGTGCCCTGCTGAAGCGTGTCGATATGCTTCAGTGCCTTCTCACGAGTCACCTGGTAGATCTTCAGCGTGACCTCGTAGGTACCGATGTAGATTGATGCAAATTTCTTCATGTAGTAACTCTCCCTGATTTATAGTTGCCCAGAATCTTCATTGATTCCATTTCCTCTGATAAGCCGTAAAGTGCAAAGCGGATATTGTCACTCAATAGATTTCCCTCAAAATCTATGAAAAACCTGTACTCCCAGTCCCTGCCAATAATAGGGCGCGATTCGATGCTTATCATATTAAGGCCATTCTTAGCAAAATGCGAAAGTGTATGATAAAGCGTTCCGCTTGAATCCTTTAGGCTTACACATATTGATATAATATCAGATTTTTTCGAAAAAAACCGATTTAACGATAATATTACAAAACGTGTCTGATTCTGACTGTCGTCCTGGATATTTTCTCTTATTATTTCAAGACCATATTTTTCTGCAGCACGCTTTGAGGCAATCGCTGCAAATTTATGATCTCCGCTTCCCGCCACCATTTTTGCTGCAAGTGCGGTATTTGAATACTCATGCTTCTTCATGTTCTTTCCTTCACCATTCAGGAATTCGGAACACTGCATCAGAGCCTGGGGATGGGAATATACATCCGTTATCTCTGAAAGCTTTGCGCCAGGAAGTGCTAAAAGATTATGTCTGATGTCGACAATCACCTCTGCAACGATGGCGACATCAAATTTCAGCATCAGATCGTAATTCTCATATACTGACCCAGCCCTTGAATTTTCAATTGGAAGAACTGCGTAATCAACTTCTTTTTCTGTAAGGGACTTTACCACATCAAAAAAGGTAGGCTTTGCGACAGCCTTTACGCTCTCACCGAAATACTGGTAAACTGCCTGTTCGCCGAAAGAACCCTCAGTGCCCTGGAAAGCCACGGTCTTGTCCTTGGTATCAATTTCCGGAACCAGTGAAAAGCCTTCCGGAATCTCATTCTTATTCTTTGAAATCTCCCTGTACTGAAGCTTCTTCGAGTCGTTCATGAGCTCGGTGAAAAGCTCGCGCACACCGTCATGTACATATTTGTCCTTGATGCCGGCGGTCAGGGTCTCGATCTTCTCATCTTCTCTTTCCTTATCAAAGACGGGCTTGCCGACCGACTTCTTGTACTCGGCTACCTCATTCGAAAGAGAAAGGCGCTTCTCGTACAGCGACAGAATCTCTTTATCTACTTTGTCTATATCATCTCTAACTTCTATTAGGTCTCGCATTATAAAATTTCCTTTGACTTAATACTCGCTCCCGCACGGACAATGCTGTCTCACGCTCGAGTATGCTATAAATTACAGGTTACTCGAGCGGAGTAAAAAAATGATACATCTGCAAAAACCATGACTCGGACGTCGGCACTTAGCGAATGCGAGAAAGAGCACTATGCTGCGCAGCAGCATTTTAATGTGCTCTGACGACATGCCACGATTTCGGGAAATCGTGGCGATACCTTAGCGTTTGATATAGCATGAGCTTAGTGCCGCTACGTCGAGTCATGAGTGGGAACGGGTTTTTGAGATGTACATTTTTTTGCGACGTGAGTATATCATATATTTTATATCATATCAAAAATACTCAGCTGCGCTGACTGCGGCATGTGCTCGATAATGTGCAGCTTCTCCATGAGCGCGATGTTGTTGTCGGTGATTTTGCCGCGGGCTTTGAGGTCGTCTTTCGACATGAAGCGGCCTTGCGCTGCCGCAACCATAAGCGACTCTGCAGCCTGCTCGCCGACGCCGGAAAGTACGGAAAACGGCGGCAGCAGCTTCCCGTCAACCACCTTAAAGTACTTTGAATCAGAATTATAAAGGTCGATTGGCAAAAATTCAAACCCTCTTACATAAAATTCCTGCGCCATGCGCTCTGCATAAAGGAGGTCTTTGTCGCCGGCGGAAAGCGCTTTATTTGTTTTCTTTAGTTCCTTCTGCTGATTGATGAGCTCATCCATATTCATCTCGAGTGCTTCTTCACCCTGGCAGATTTTCTCATAGTCAAAGCCCTTCGCCCTGATGGAGAAATAGGCAGCATAATAGGCAAGCGGATAGTAAACTTTGCAGTAGGCAATTCTCCATGCCATCATAACGTAGGCAACGGCGTGCGCCTTCGGGAACATGTACTGGATTTTCTCGCAGGAGCCAATGTACCAGTCCGGCACGTCGTGTTCCTTCATGTCCTTCTTGTAGTCAGGCCATTCCTTGCATTTGCCCTTCGCAACCTTGCCCTTACGGACAGCCTCCATAATCTTGAAGGACTCCTCATTATCCATACCTTTTTCAATGAGGTAGGTCATGATGTCGTCTCGGGTACAGATGGCGCTTGAAATATCGCAGATGCCGTTCATGATGAGGTCTTCTGCATTGCCTCGCCATACGTCAGTACCATGGGAAAGACCGGAGATTCGGATAAGGTCGGAGAAATTCTTCGGCTTTGCTTCCTTCAGCATGCCCATCGCATTATCCGTGCCAAATTCAGGAATGCCAAGCGTTCCCATGTTCGTATTGTAAAGCGCCCCATCAGGAATTCCCATTGCAGACGTATCCTTGAAAAGGCTCATAACAGCCGGATCGTCAAGCGGTATTTCCGTAACGTCAAGTCCCGTGAGGTCCTCTAAGTAGCGGATCATCGTTGGATCATCATGTCCAAGAATATCGAGCTTCAGCAGGTTTGCATCAATCTTGTGGTAATCAAAATGTGTCGTGACAATGTCCGTGTCCTTGTTTGCAGGATGCTGGACGGGCGTAAATGTGTTTATGTCTTCGCCATTCGGAAGAACAACGATGCCGCCCGGGTGCTGTCCCGTGCTTCGACGCACACCGATACAGCCGGAAGAAACCCGCTCAATTTCGCAGCTTCGCTTTGTGATGCCATTGTCCTCGAAATAATGTTTTGCGTAGCCGTAAGCCGTCTTATCTGCGACGGTTTCGATGGTGCCGGCTTTGAAAGTCTGGCCTGCCCCGAAAATAACCTCGGTATATTTGTGCGCCTTGTTCTGGTACTCGGATGAGAAATTCAGATCGATATCAGGCTCCTTGTTTCCCTTGAAGCCAAGGAAGGTTTCAAACGGAATATCAAAGCCCATCTTGTCAAGGTCAGCGCCACAGACCGGGCATTTCTTATCAGGCATATCTGAACCGCTCATGCCGGCAAATTTTTTCACATCCTCAGAATCGAAATCGACATAGTGACAGTGATGACAGAGATAATGCGGAGGCAGCGGATTTACCTCGGTGATTCCGGCCATCGTCGCAACAAAGGATGAGCCGACGGAACCACGGGAGCCAACGAGGTAACCGTCCTCAACTGATTTCCACACGAGCTTCTGCGCAATAATATACATGACGGCGTAACCGTTTCCAATGATTGAATTTAATTCCCTCTCAAGGCGCGCATTTACAAGCGGAGGCAGCTCTTCACCATAAATCTGATGCGCTCTGTTTTCGCAGATTTTCCGAAGCATTCCGTCTGAATTTTCAATGACAGGTGGGCACTTGTCAGGTCGCGTCGGCTTGATCTCATCGCACATGTCGCAGATGAGATTCGTATTTTTGATGACGACATCGTAGCATTTTTCTTCGCCTAAATACGAGAATTCCTCGAGCATCTCGTCCGTTGTATGAAAGTAGATCGGCGGCTGGTCTGCCGCATCCTTAAAGTCCTTCGATGCCTGTATGATCGTCCTGTAAATCGCATCCTCAGGATTCAGGAAATGCGCATCGCTTGTCGCAACGGTGAGCTTCCCGAGCTCATCGCCAAGAGACACAATTTTTCTATTTATTTCACGAAGGTCATCTTCGGAATTGATTCCGGATTTCTCATCCTTCAGCAGGAACTTATTATTTCCAATCGGCTGGATTTCAAAATAATCATAGAAAGAAGCAATCCGGTAAAGCTCCTCGTCGCTTCGGCCAAGGAGAATCGCCTGGTAAAGCTCACCGGCTTCGCAGGCTGAGCCGATGATCAGGCCTTCCCTGTATTTCTGAAGGACAGACTTTGGCACCTTCGGGAATCGCGAAAAATACTTTAAGTGTGATAGCGAAACAAGACGGTAGAGATTGATTCTGCCGACGTCATTTTTTGCCAGAATAATCGCATGGTATGGACGGAGTTTCTTTCTTCTCTCATCATCCGGCATACCTTCTCTATTTAACGCATCGAGGTCATTAATTCCCAGCGCCTTTAATTCTTCAATCTGCTTTATGAAAATCCCGGCTGTGCATTCGGCATCATTTACTGCCCTGTGGTGGTCAATGAGCTCGACATCGAAGGCCTTTGCGACCTGCTCGAGCTTAAAATGCGCCATGTCCGGACGAAGGTATGATGCAATCGTCATCGTATCTGCGAAAGTGAAATCCCAGTCTATTCCCTCTCTCTCACATTCTGCCTTTATGCAGCCTGTATCAAATAAGGCGTTGTGCGCCACAAGCACAGCGTCTCCACAGAAAGCACGGAATTTTGGCAGGATCACATCAATTGTGTCAGCATCCTTCAGGTCTGTATCCCTTATACCGGTAAGCTCAACAATTCTAAACGGAAGGATCTCCTCAGGATTTACAAATTCTGAAAAACGGTCTATGATCTCGCCATTTCTCACGAAAACTGCACCAATTTCAATGATCTTGCATTCCTTGGAATTTAAGCCCGTGCTCTCGAGATCGAATACGACGAAATCTCCGTCAAGGGACTGTCCCTTGGAATCCGTCACAAGCTCCCTCGTATCATCGACAAGATAGGCTTCCATGCCGTATATTATCTTGAAATCGCCGACATCATGGGCAATATTATTCGCATCCGGGAAAGCCTGAACGACACCGTGGTCTGTTACCGCAAGTGCCCTGTGGCCGAAAGCCTTTGCCTGCTTTACAATGTCTGCAATGTCTGAAATGCCATCGGAATCTGACATATTCGTATGAAGATGAAGCTCGACCCTCTTCTCCGGTGAATGATCTTCACGCTTTACCCTGAAATCTGTGGATTTGAAAATCCCCCTGGGATTTGTGATATTAAGGTCATGGTCAAAGGTATCGATTTCCGGATTGCCACCGACCTTTACAAATGCGCCCTTCTGCAGGCATTTCTGAACAGCGTCATTTTCCTCTTCGGTAAGGAAGCACTTGATGTAGATTGAGTCCGTGCCATCCGTCATCGCGAACTTATAGAGCGTCTTGCCGCTCTTTAAGGTCTTTGGATCATCGACCTTGAAAATCTTACCACGAATGACGACAAAGCCAGATTCTTCTGATATTTCAGAAATAGGTGTGATTTCATCAGGAAGGTCAATGCCCCTGATGCAGTCCGGAGATGAGCTCTTTCGAGGTGTGCGGCGGTATTTCGTATTTGAAAATGAAGTATGGTCCTTACGGAGGAAATCCCGCTTTGGCGGCTCGGGCGCTTTGGCTAGCGTTTGTGGCGAAGCTGCACCTTGTCCTGCTTTTCCGCCTTCGTTTTGCGTTTTGACTGCCGTATTTTCGTTTGATGCTGCAGTGTCAGATGCAGAATTTTCGTTCTTCATCATGGCATTATTCTGAGCAGTCATGAAAATCTTCTCTGCCCAGTCATTAATTATTTTTTCATTCTCTTCGAGAAAATCCTTCTTCGGCGCATGATATTCAAAATCAAAAGAAACCTGCTCGCCACCACGCTTCTCGAAGACATTGATGAGGTACTCGTTCAGCCTGTCCTCATAGAGTTCACCTGCGCTCTTCGAGGGAAGGGAAACTACTGCCTTTTCATCAGATGGAAATGTGATTTCAGTGTCCTTGAAAAGCTGATAGAGGACACGGTCTGATGAATAAAGCTCGAGCAGCATCGAATCCCTGTACTTCTCATAAAAATCCTCTGGACGAACAGGGCTGTCGATTTCGAAACGCTCGACAATATTTACATTGACCGTCTTGTGAAAATACTGGTCGGAAATCTTCTTCTCAAGATTCTTGATATTATTCTTCGGGACGATTGTCTTCAGCGTCAGGTAAAGACGCATAGAGGTACCAGACCTGTTCTCGGCAATCCTCTCGATGACTGCGTCGTCAAGGACAGGGCGGATCGTACTCTCTATGCTAAGATCTTTAAACACATCAAAGAATAATTTCGACATAACACCTTATTAATACTTCAAACTCGAGCGCAAGCGCGGCAATACTGTCTCAGAGCACGCATGGATTTTACTCGTCACTTAATGAGTGCAAACCGATAGGTGCAGCACGAATTTATGTGACGCGAGCAAAAATCCATGAGGCGCGAGAGGAAGAGCGCTATGATGCGAAGCATCATTCTCATGCGCTCTG
>ONHZ01000026.1 GCA_900317755.1 uncultured Lachnospiraceae bacterium | reverse complement strand
GCACATGTAGCTGTAGCGCTCCCTGCTGTTGCAGTAATAGTAGCAGTACCTGCCTTAACTGCCGTAACATTTCCATTAGCATCTACTGTTGCAACTGATGCATCTGATGTAGTCCATGAAACTGTCGTGCCAGAAGTGTTAACAGTAGCCGTAATTTTTGAAGACTCCCCAACCTTCATATTTAATGATGTTGGAGAAAGCGTAATTGTAGTAGCTACAGTAGTTGAATTATCTTTCACCGTCTGTGAATTCAATTCTTTTGAAGCAGCTGGTGCCGGAAGCTTGATGTCTGTAGTCTCTACATTTCCGCCATCACCAGATTTCGTAGAATCTACATATTCAACTGTATCCTTAAGTGTGCTCTCGACTGCAGGCTTTTCTTCCTTTGTATCTCCTGCAACCTTATCAGAAACAACCTTTTCCTTGATTTCCTTAATAGGCTTGTAATCAGCCTTTTCCTTAACTGCGACCTTTGTAGTATAGGAAGAAGCTGTGAAATTTCCTACAGATTCTGCACATGCGACATAGTTTCCAACATCTATTGATTTAATATAAATCATGCCATCCTTGTCGTCATCTTTGTAGGTATTTCCCTTAAGACCATCCAGTGTCTTATTGTATGCTTTAATATCAGAATCTCTCTTTTCGATTGCCTTTGTGACTTCATCATTCACATCCTGCATCTGCTTTGAAAGACTGTCGTCTGAAGAGCTTCCTGATGCATTTTCTTTTACAGATGCTGATGATGCATTATTCTTTGCAGTTTTTGTCTTAACATCTGAAACAACCGTAGAAGCATTTGCCGATGTCATCTGAGACTTGATTTCATCCTGCTTTGTCTTTAAGGAGTTCAGTGTTTCCTTGTCTTTTTTCAGTGTATCAATTGACGAATTCAGTTTCTTGGCAGAAGCTTCATCTACAAGCTTTACAGCAAATTCTGTTCCTTTAATTTTCTTTTTATCAGAACCCTGGAAAATAAGTGTGAGATCCTTTACTGTAGACTGGCTCTTGATGGTGTATTCAGACATGTCCGGAATCGAAACAGGTTCAACAACCTCAACATTTGCTGTTTCAACTCCTGAATCCGGTTCTTCTACTTCTTCTGCACCACTGGTGGCATCTTCCACACCGCTTGTAACCTGCTTTGCAAGATTTTCGTTTTTATCATTTTCTGCATTTGTACGGAAAATAACAACCAGAGTAGCTACAGCAACTACAACAATCGCTGCTGAGAGAGCCCCGATCAGAACCTGTGAAACTGAAAGACTGTCAAAAAAAGCAAAAAACTTTTCTTTGAAAGTCTTAGGATGCTTTTTACTGCTCTTTGATTTCTTCGCCTTTGCCTTTTTCTCAGAAATCTCTTCTATATTTGTAGATTCATCTACAGGCTCATCCGCATTCAAATCATAAACATTGTAATCTAGACTTTTCCTGGATTTCTTTTCCATCATTTCCTCCGAAAATTTAGTAATTGTCTTAGTTGAATCTGGTTTCAATTACATAAGTGGTTATTATTATATGCTATTGAGTTCAAAAAGTAAAGTCTAAACAGGCTATTAATAAAAAATAGATAAAAATTTCATTCGAAATTTACTAATTTTTACCTCTTGAAAAAATAAACTATCTGGAGCATAATATATACACTTAATATACTTTCATAGAAAGGAGAGTCCAAATGGAATTATCTGATATAGCAAATCTTTCTACATCAATGAGCCAGGCAAGTGCTCTCCAGAATGTAGGATATGCTGTGATGGGGATGTCTCTTGATGCCGATCAGCAAAACGGAGCTGCAGCTATTGGTCTTATCAATTCTGCACCGAGACCTTCATTGGATCCGAATGTCGGCACCCATTTCAATGCATCAGCCTAATGATTTATGAATTTGGAATAAAAGAACTGTGGACAGCCACAGTTCTTTTTTATTTGTTCATTTTGCAGGCGTTTTTTCCTGCTAAAGATAAAAAACGACCGGCATCACTGCCGGTCATTAATATCATTGCCAACAAAATATCTGTTTTCTTACAGAAAAGCCTTGTAGCCTTCCTTTGAGAGCTTTTCATCCTTGCCCTCGACTTCTTCTTTCATCTTCTTTGAATAGTCCTTTAATTTATTTTCAAGTTCACCGTCTGATACCGCAAGTATCTTTGCAGCAAGAATTCCGGCATTCTTTCCGCCATTTATTGCAACTGTCGCAACCGGTATACCTGAAGGCATCTGTACAATAGAATACAATGAATCAACACCCCCAAGATCTGATGTTTTCATCGGGATTCCGATTACAGGAAGAGGGAATAATGCAGCGCACATTCCTGGAAGATGTGCAGCCTTTCCGGCGCCGGCAATAATTACCTTTACGCCCCTGTCTTCTGCGGTCTTTGCATATTCAAAGAAATCATCCGGCTCCCTGTGTGCAGAAATAATCCTCATCTCATAAGAAATCCCAAATTCATCAAGAACTTCTGCAGCCTTTGCCATAACAGGCATATCTGAATCAGAACCCATTACTATTGAAACCTGTGCCATAATTAATTCCTTTCTAAAACTTATCCTATAATAATACCAAAGAAATAAGTAACAAGCCATAAAGCCGCAGCAATTGCGGGCATAATGCAGGAAAGCACCTTTGAGAAAGAAACAAATCCTGCCTTCATAAACTGCCGTATTCCCATAATCAGCGAAACTATGCACGAAATCATAAGAATGACTGACAACCCGGAAATGACCCTGAGCGCAGTGCCTTTTGCTCCTGAAAAAATAAAAATAATAAATAATATGATAGAAACAGACGAAACTGACAATATCGCTATCGAAAGCGGTGAAATCGGGTCTCTTTTTCTTCTTCTGGAACTTCTCTTTGCCATGGCATCAATTATTTGCTTCCCGGCCTGCTGCATCCTTATATGTAGTAAGCTCGACTATCTTTTCATTCCGGATCTCCGCAATCTGACCCATTTCGATTTTTCTAAGGAACAATGCAGAAAATACCACATATCCAAGATATCCGCCAAAAGTATTTAATATCACATCATCAATATCGCAGCACCCTGTCCTTGTAAGAAACTGGATTGCCTCCATAAAGGCAGAAAGAAAAGTTGAAACAAGAGTCACCTTCCATGCTGCATGCTCAACCGGATATTTCATCACGGAAGAAAAGAAAAACCCAAACGGCAGAAAACACAGGATGTTTCCGACAACATTAATGAGGACGATTTTCGGACCAAAATAAGATGTCTTTGTCAGAAACCTGAGGATTTCCTTAAATGGTATGAAATTGTAGGAAAAAGTCTTTATCGTGCCATCTCTTCCAAATGCCTCTGCAAAGAACAGAAAATAGGTCAGCACCACGATCCAAAGCATCAGGCATACGATTCTGACTGAAAATGGCATTTTCATCTTATTTTTCAAGCTTTTGCCCCATATTCCTTATAGTATGCATCAATTCTTGACATAATCTCGTCATTTATTACAACTCTGCCATTATACTCTTTGTTGTACAGACATTCAACAACTTCTGACATGGTGACGATTGCACAGGTCTTCATATTGAATTCTTCTGAAATCTCTTTTAAGGCACTCTTCTCACTGTCAGCAGCTCTTTCCTGCCTGTCAACTGAAACAATCAGACCTATGACGTCAGGGTCTCCTGAAGATTTGATCAGCGGATAAGTCTGGTGGATAGATGTACCTGCTGTGGTAACATCCTCAATCATCAGGACCTTGTCTCCCTCCCCCATTGGTCCGCCAAGGAATGAACCCTTCTCACCATGATCCTTTGCTTCCTTTCGGTCTGAGCAGTATCTCACATCCGCATCATAATCCTCAGAAAGGGCAATCGAGGTTGCAACTGAAAGCGGAATTCCCTTATATGCAGGTCCAAATAGAACGTCAAAGTCTGTTCCAAATTCCTTGTTTATTGCTGATGCATAGAACTTACCCAGACGCCTCAGCTGTGAGCCCGTTCTGTAAAAGCCTGTATTTACAAAAAACGGCGTATTTCTACCGCTCTTTGTCACGAAATCACCGAATTTCAGTACTTCGCAGTCAATCATAAAATGAATAAAATCTTCCTTGTAGCTTTCCATAATCAATCTCCTAAATGATTTCTACATAATTATATATCAGGCAAAAAAGCCGAAACGTTTGTGATTCTGTATCGTCAATTCACGGCACCTATAATATCGCTCACGCTGGAAAAACCGTTCTCGTCAAGATATTTCTGAATGCCATCTATAATATCAAGCGTTCCTGTCGGGTTAAAGAAATTCGATGTGCCGACTGCAACAAGCGAAGCACCTGCCAGCATCATCTCAATAGCATCTTCGGCAGAAGCAATGCCACCCATGCCCAAAACCGGAATCTTTACTGCATTATGAACCTCATATACCATCCTGACAGCAACCGGATGAATTGCAGGTCCTGAAAGCCCGCCTGTTTTATTCTTTAATACAAATGTCCTTTTTCTGATGTCAATCTTCATGCCAGTGATGGTATTGATGAGGGACACCGCATCTGCCCCGCCTGCTTCGGCAGCCTTGGCAATTTCAGCAATAGAAGTAACATTCGGGGAAAGTTTCATAATAATAGGTTTCTTTGCCACACTCTTCACTGCCTTCGTAATGTCTTCAACACCTTCCGCTGTAGTTCCAAAGGTAATGCCGCCAGCCTTTACATTCGGGCATGAAATGTTTATTTCCAGAGCCTTTGCCTTCGTATCTGAAAGCCGTTCGACAGCTTCCATATACTCTTCCTTTGTATGGCCGCAGACATTGATCACATACGGAATATTATTTTCTTCAAGAAACGCACTGTCTCTTTTCAGGAATAAATCAATTCCGGGATTCTGCAGACCTATGGCATTAAGCATACCGGAAGGCGTTTCCGCAACACGCGGAACCGGATTTCCTTCCCATGGCGTCACAGAAACTCCCTTGGTGATAACTGCACCGAGCTTTGAAATATCATAGAAATCACTATACTCCATGCCAGAGCCAAAGGTTCCGGATGCAGTAAGCACGGGATTTTGAAAATCGACTCCAGCAAAATTGATATGTAAGTCAGCGGACATATTTTCCTCTCTAATTATTAAAAAAATAAAATCTTGATATGATATATTCGCTGCACATCATGCTAAAGCGCAGGCAAATATCATCCATCAGATCACGATATCAGCGGCATTGAATACCGGGCCATCCTTACAGACGCGCTTGTTTTCCACATTGCTGTGTGAATCCACTGCAGTGCTCTCTACGACGCAGCCAAGGCAGGCGCCAACACCACAGGCCATGCGCTCTTCCATGGAAACATAAAGCGTGATGCCTTTTTCTTCAGCATATTTTTTTACAGCGGAAAGCATAGGTTTTGGGCCGCAGGCAAAAATAATGTCGCAGTCTATATCATTTTCTTTTATTGCATCAATGACATTGCCATTTGTTCCAATTGAGCCATCATCAGATGCAAAGTAAATTTTCTTTCCTGTATCTTCAAAATCCTTCATAAGGAAAGTATTATCTTTATTCCTGTAGCCGACTACTGCTGACGCATCAATATTTAAGTTCTTCAAAAGATAAAGCATAGGCGGAACGCCAAGTCCGCCGCCCAAAAGGAGTGCTTTCTTCCCGGCAAATTCTTCCGGATATCCATTTCCGAGCGGACCCATGAGCTTGACTTCTTCTCCAGCTTTAAGAGATGAAAATTCATGTGTGCCATATCCGATTTCTCTGAATACAAGCCTCAGTTTATCTTTCTCAGGTGAAACATCACAGATGCTGATTGGCCTGGGAAGCAGATGGGCAGAATCCTTTGAATAGAGATTTACAAACTGACCAGGACGAACATTCTCAAAGTCCGAGACTGAAAGCCAGATTGAAAAAATCCCATCTGCAAGGCACTCATTTGAAATTACTTTTGAAATTTGAAAATTCATAATTTTTCTTTCTATTATCTGCCCTATTGTAGCATTTCATATGAAATTTTGCCACCATATATGGTGTATTCTATCTCCCCGCTTACCTCATATTCTCCAAACGGAGTATTCCTGCCCTTACTCTTGAAATCATCCGGATTAATTTTGTAGGTTTTATTGAGGTCAATGAGTGTAAGATCTGCAATTTTCCCTTCACGGATTTCGCCCCTGTCAAGTCCAAGAATTTTGGCAGGATTAAAGCTCATCTTCTGAATAAGCTTTGGAAGGGTAATAAGTCCTGATTTTACAAGATAAGTATAGGACAATGCAAAGGATGTCTCGAGACCGACGATTCCAAATGGAGAACCGGAAAAACCCTTTGATTTTTCTTCGGCAGTATGCGGAGCATGATCCGTAGAAATAACATCAAAGATGCCTTCCTTTATCGCTTCAAGCAGCGCCGTCCTGTCAGTCTTTGAGCGAAGCGGAGGATTCATCTTATAATTTGCATCATCAGCTGACGGAATGTCATCGTCGCAGAGTATGAAGTGATGCGGGCACACCTCGCCAGTTACCGGGAGCCCCATGTCTTTTGCAATAATAAGAAGCTCTGCGCTTTCCTTTGTGGAGCAGTGACAGAGATGGAGGCGGGTTCCGGTTTCTCGTGCAATATCTATATCTCTATATGCAATAATATTTTCAACAGAATTCGTAATCCCCGGGAGCTTAAATTCCTTTGACTTTGCACCATAATTCATGACGCCGCCGCGGACAAGTGCCTTATCCTCGCAATGAGATAATACGGGGATATTAAGCGAGGCAGCCTTTTCCATAGCAGAATAGAAAAGCGTCGTGTCCATCACTGACTTTCCATCCTCTGAAAAAGCCTTAAGGCCAGCCTTCGCCATACCCTCCATATCTGAAAGCTTTTCGCCCTGCATGCCGGCTGTCATAGCGCCTACCTGAAGCACCTTCGTAAGCCCGATTGCATCGGCGCGCTTCGTGACATCCAGAAATTTATCCGCATCGTCAATTGGCGGCTTTGTATTCGGCATGGCACAGACTGTTGTAAATCCGCCATGGGCTGCTGCTGCTTCTCCATGCTCTAAATCTTCCTTTTCAGTAAGTCCTGGATCCCTGAAATGCACATGCATATCTATTAGTCCCGGAACGAGTGTAAGTCCAGCAGCATCAATCACTTTATTCGAATCAATATGTCCATCGAAATCAGAAAGTTTAAATGCTCTGGTATTAAGTGCTGCTGAAAGCTCGTCATCACTCACTGCATTTTCAAAAACGCCTTTAATGGTATCCCCGCAGATTAATACGCTTCCCTTATTTACTTTTTCAGTGACCGTGTCAACGATGTCACAGTTTCTAATCAGAATGTTTCCCATTTTTTCAAATTTCCTACTAAATAATTAATGTATGTATCAGACATCCAAAACAGAATATACTATTGATTGCTAATCAGGTCACTGACCGGCACCGGAAGACGTTCCGTCAACTGCACCAGAATCTGAAATTCCTGCATTTGTTGATACTCTTGAAGATAAAAATGTATACTCCCTCTTCATCACATTATCAAAAGGATAGGCTGCAACATATTTTGCCGCCTCTTCATAAGCCCTGTCAAATTCGCCCTCGTGCTCCAAAAGAATAATATAATTTTTCTTCAGAGGCTGCTCGCTTGTGGTGTCCTTAAGCTTCATGCCTTTTTCAATGTACTTTATGGCATGATCATAATCCCCGCGCTTGATGTAAAAAGCACTTACTTCGCTGTCCGTCTCAGCTGTTTCTTTACCATGCTTTATAAATTTATTCAGATTCTCCTCAGCGTCGTCATTCTTTCCCTGCGAATCATAAAGCAGTGCAAGAAAGAGATACGCATCATTATTCCCTTTATCTATAGCCTTTTTGTAGGCCTGTTCTGCAACATCCTCCTGGCCAAGAATGACATAGATCCTGCCCCTGTTCATGTAATCTGTAGCAGTTTTGCCCTTAATGGCGATTGCCTTTTCAAGATATTCCCTGCCATCATCCTGAAGGCTCACGCCCTCCATTGCCTCATAAATCCCCAGATACCTCTTGAAATCATCAGGCTTCAGCTTAATGGCCTGATCAAAATCCTTCTTTGCTTTTTTCGGCTTATTTTCAGTAAGATATAAAAGTCCTCTTAAATAATATGAATCTGGATTCTTCTCATCGAAATCAATAAGGTTGGTAAACGTCTTTTCTGCCTTTGCAGAGTCACCGGATAAATATTCTGCGCAGGCTTTATAATAGGAAATATCTACTTCGTTATCAGAAACCCTGAATTTCGCCTCTGAAAGAGCCTTGTCAAAATAGCTCTCGGCCTTTTCATAATCGCCATTATTTAATGCATCAATTCCCTGCTTTTTATAGTCTGTCTTATTGCCACAGGCAGTAAGAGAAATTGAAATAATTAACGCTGCTGTAAGAACCCTAGAGAATTTTGATATCTTGAAATTTTTCATAATTAGAATTACCTCTTTTTTTCTATTATTTTTTATACCCAAACAATCAGATGATGTCAACAAAAAAAGATTGAATTTTACCTGTCATCAATCTGTAAAAATACACAAAATAATATATAATAATTATATTATTTTGTAGAATTTTACAAAGAACTTTATATTTAAGTAAATTTAATATATAATCTAAAAATGTGGGTTTTCTAATATTACCTGCAATACAGAAGATTTTTACAGGAGGTATTATTATGCCAAAAATAGCTAATATTAACAATAAACAAATGAATAATAAAAGCTCTGTAAAGCCCAAAGACTCCATCAAGGCGAAAATGATCCTGATGTTTATGGTAGCTATGGTGCTGATTACTGCAATATGCCTTATTATTTCTGATGTCAAAAATACAAAGTATTTTGGAAAGGTCATCTCAAATTATATGACAGATATGGTAAATTCCGCAGGTGATGACCTTGACAGACAGTACGCCCGCGTAGGTTCTGCTTCTGCATTAAACCAGTTTAATCTCAAAAAGATTTTTTTAGACAGAAAAATCGCTGGAATGGATTCTTCCTATTATTATGTGGTGAGCCCTGATGGGACAATGCTTTTTCATCCGGAAGACGATAAGGTTGGAAAGCCGGTTGAGAATGCCATTATTAAGGAAGTCGTAGCTGAACTCCAGGCTGGAAAAGGGCCTCATGGCCAGTTTGCTACCTACCAGTACAAAGGAAAGACAAAATACTGCGCCTATTATATTCCGTCAAACAGGGCGTGGATATTAGTACTCACTGCAGATAAATCTGATGCAATGAGCGGCATCAAATCCACTGAAGTTACTGCCATTACGACATCTATTATCGTAGGCATCATTATGCTTTTCCTCTTCACTTTCCTGATCAACAGACTGATGGCACCTATTACGACAACAGCCAGCGTGCTTGGACGTATCGCCGGGCTTGACTTCACAAAAGGTAAGGAAGAAAAAGCGCTTGCAGCCAGAAAAGACGAATTTGGTCTTTCTGGACGTGCGATTATTAATCTCGAAGACAGTCTTTCTGGAACCATCAAAGACATAAAGGATCAGAGTACTATACTTCTGACATCTTCTAATACAATCCTTTCAAGTGCAGCAAACATGTCGTCTACTACGAATCAGGTAGATTCTGCTGTTGAAGAAATTGCAAAGGGTGCGACCAGCCAGGCTGAAGAAACTGCAAATGCAAATGATGCAGTAAAACAGATTGGTCAGATGATCACTGACACAACAGAGGAAGTGAATAATCTTAAGTCTGCCGCTTCAGACATGAAGAAGGCGCATGATGATGCTGTAAATACCTTGCATGAACTTGGCGAAGTAAATGAGCGGACAAAAGCTTCTATTCAGACAATCTCTGAGCAGACAAAGGCTACAAACGAATCAACCCAGAAGATTCGTGAAGTCACTGCCCTCATTTCAGATATTGCAGAAGAAACAAACCTTCTTTCATTAAATGCGTCTATTGAAGCTGCAAGAGCAGGTGAGGCCGGTCGTGGTTTCGCCGTCGTCGCCAGCCAGATTCAGAAGCTTGCTGACCAGTCCGACAATTCTGCAAAGCAGATTGAAAAAATTATTGATGTCCTTCTTACAGAATCAAAGAAATCTGTTTCTACCATGGAAGATGTAAAGGAAGTCATCGACCAGCAGTCAAAGGATGTAGATAAGACAGGAGAAGCCTTCAAAGCAGTATCTGCTGGTATTGACCGCTCAGAGGAAGGCATCAACCGCATTTCAGAAAAGATGTCTATGATGGAAGTTCAGCGTGCTTCTGTTGTGAATACTGTTGAGTCCCTCTCAGCAATAGCTGAAGAAAATGCCGCATCTACTGAAGAGTCGTCCGCATCCGTCTCCACTATTTCAGGTCTTGCAAATGACATGCAGCAGCATTCAAATGACTTAAAGGGCATTGCAAATACGCTTGACCAGAATATGAGCAAATTCAAATATTAAATTTTTTCGTTACCTCCATTCTAATCCCGGGATGCTGCCAAAAGCTCCCGGGAGTTTTCATTATTTTTCTCTTGAAAACAAAGCAGAGATAATATAAAATATTTTTCATTGCGGATATAGTTCATCGGTAGAATATGGCCTTCCCAAGGCTAGGAGGCGGGTTCGATTCCCGTTATCCGCTTTTTTTGCTATTTATTAATTTCTCAGCAAGCGCATCTCAACCCCTAGAAAATAAAGCATTTGTAAGGTAAATGTACATTTTCTTTTTATGTTGTTATTTTGCTCTTTTATCGTCATTTTGTCCCCATACTCCCCACGAAATTCCCCACGAATTTTATGAAGTGTAATATAAGCAAGAATTAAATACTGCCTATACCATCAATTTTATCTTTAGCCGATTTGATATTCTCATCTATCTTGTCATAATATACTTTCGAATCGTCAGAAAAGATGTTATTTGGAACATAAATCTTATTCTGCTTATGATAAAGTCCAAGTATACTGACTCTATCAAAAAAAGATTCCCTCATTACTTCATTTAGAAATAAATCATCAGTAACTGCTGAAATGCATTTTAAGGAACATCTCCTAATGGAATACTTCGCAACATCCTTTTTAGACTGTCCGGTATATATTATACTCGGTCCCCCATCGGAAGCCTTCATATCCCCCTTATCAAAAGCATTATTATGATCATAAAGAGGGTGAAGGCAGATAATGTTGCCATTAATATTGTTAACATAGAATCCCCAATTCTGCGAATGCCTATCAGAATTGGAAATAAGATAATCCACTATGCACATTTTGAAAAAATTCTCACTGTCTATAGAGATACATTCATCAATCAGATTCTTACCATTCTGATTGCAGTATATACCATAATCCTCTGCATAAACGATGGATAAATCATCATCACACATATTCTTGCATTTACAATATCTGTCATCACCTTCATAAGAAGCCGGAAGATACTTAACATGAGGAACATTAAAGCAATCCAATATCTTGCTTACTGAAATTTCAATTTCAGATTCCAACTCACCTTCTGTACTTCTTTTATAAAGGTATGGCCCATCTTCTTCCCTGATCCAAGCCTTTGCATAAGAACCGAGATTCGTATATTCAGGTGAATGCGGCTTGCCTTGCAAAGTAAACGACGAGCCTTTCAAGGCTATCGAAATAACAGCCTGATTTAAGCTAACATGTTTTGGATCTATGTCTTTCCATTTTACATCTTCATTACCAAATTTTATCCAGTAATTATCAGTCATTGTAACTGCCCTACAAGACAATGCAATTTCCGCCTTATTATCATCAGTCTGGTCTTGTGAAAATCCAAATGCATTATACAGCTTTTTTGCATTTGAACGACTAATTGAAAGCACCCTGGAAGCAAGAAAATGTTTGAAGGCCGATTTGTTCTTATCCCGCACATACAGATAATGATTAAAATTATGAAAAAATTTTGAATCCTTTTCATAATCTCCAGACAATTCAGTAATAGAAGAACGAATAGAATATGGCAACAAATCAGCCTGGAGAATATGATATTTGCCAATATCCGTTTTGACTTCAAGGATAGGAATATCATCAAACATTAATATAAGTAAATTATCATCAAACATAATTTTTTGTCCAAATAAAATCAATATATTAAAAAAACTCATATCCATAATAACATGGATATAAGTTTTTATAAAGAAATATTAAATATTTATTTTTTCATACTCTGCACAGGAACGGCAGTCTCTGCAAAAGCAAACAATATATAGCAGACTCCAAAAAAGAATAAATTTGAACTTATATCATTATGGTCATCAAAGGAAAATTTCATATATTCTGTCCTTATTATCAATATCCATAACCCTGTCTGTAATAATTAGGGCGATTGCTGTCTATAGACTGCGTATACTGCTCATGTCCCTTGGAATCATTATAAATATTATTTTTCAAATCGGTCGAAGTATTTAATGAGCCGTTAAAAAGCGTGCTTCCAAGGGAAGATGCGCCAGGATTTCCTACTCCCGTATTCCTTACATGTGACCTTACGGAAAGAATATTGTCATAATCAAGCGTGATGGAACTTGCATATCCGGAATAAGAATCTGACTTCATCTGTGCAAGGGCATTAGATAAAAGACTAGAATCATCAGGGTTCATAAGCCATTTTGAATATGGCTCAAGACCGCCATCATTATAAGCAGAAGTCCTGCCGGCAATATCCTTTAATGCCTTGCTTACTGTCTCATAATTATCAAATGATTTCATATAGTTATCTTCATCAATGAACCTTGTATAATACGGAGCCTGGTCATCAGAGCCGTCCTTTGATGTATCATACTGATTCGTTGTAGTATGCACAGTTATCCTATACATAGAGACATTACCGCATGTATCAATGACTTCAAGATCAAGAGTGCATGAACCGAAATCATCTTTTGGAACAAAATCGGAAGCCTTGAAATTAGCAAAAAACACGGCAGGCCGTTTATTAAAAGGGTGCGTGCCGGAAGCGTCTGTATAAACCCATTCTCCGGCATGAACTTCGTCCTCCCTGTCATAAGATACAGGCGAACAGTCACGAAGGAACATGTTATACATCGCAAGGGGTTCGAGATTTTCAAGCTCCTGCTTCGAATATGAAAGGTCGTAACCGAATACATAAGGCTGTTTATCCCATACAGCATAAGTCCTGACTGTCAAATATCCGTCAGAAACGAAAATGTTAAGGCAAGGATTCCAAGAAAGGCATTCAGACAGATAATCCCTTATTCCGGCACAATGCACATTTCCATAAGGTCTGTTCGGATTGTCGCATTTATATACCCGTGCAGTCTTGAAATAGGAAGCCGAATCGAGCGACCACCCCTGGAAAGAATATTTATAAGTATTTTCTACATCTTTACGAAGATTATCGTCCCATTCCGTTACAGTTTCTGATTTTGTAAACGGACTTTCCGGAAATTCAAAAGTATTAGTGGTAGCCGTAATATTCACAGAATCATCAAGAGACTGTGTAAAATTGTCGCCCGAACTCTGTGTATTGCCGTCATAATATATATCATATTTAAGACGATACTGTGCATAAAGCATTATATCGCCACCGCTGTAAGTAAACGAGCCGTCAGACTCGTTTGGAATGTTTGTCACTGGATCAACTGAATAACCATACCATGTACCAGAGCCGTCACGCCTGGTATTCCAGCCTATAAAAATAACGGATTTTGAAACATCATGTCCATTAATAGTAACAACAGGCTTATTTGTAACAGAAACAGTATTTCCGTCATGCAATACTGTCCTCTCAAATATTCCTCCGTTCAGATCACTGGACAGAGTTGAAAGACCAGAATTGCAGTCATAATTAATATATGAAAGCCAGTGTGCAGTAATCGTTACAGTACCGCCTCTCTGATTATGGGTATAAGTTTCTCCAAGAACGAAATTGTGACCAATGGTAGAACTGTAATAATCAAAATGATAACCATTGCATAATGGCGGATCGCTCTTGATAACTACCGGCTGTCCGTCAGTCTTTGTAAAATTAGACGGCATGTTGTATGCTCCGTCAACGGCAGAATTAAATACTACATCATGTATCAAAGGATCTCTCCGGGGAATAAGCTTGTCAGGATCATTAGGATCCGGCACATATATTATATTTTCATTATCACCGCCAGGCGAAGGAACATCAGGGACTACGTTTGCAAGGCTTTTTGAAGAAACCCAGGTCAGATAACCGCCATTTCCACGGAAAATGCCGGTTCCGTCATCATAATATCCCAGTCCGTTGATTTTGGAAACAACCATATCCGTTGTCATATTAAGATTGTGCATCCATATCATGGTAAAAACAGCAGAATATAACGATTTACCAACAGTCGGATTTTGTGAAGGAATTACTGTAGTATCTCCTTCATGAAAAGTATGAGTTGTCTTATCCCCAAACGCCTTTACAGGTGCTGAAGCAGTAACAGTAAGACAGATAGAACTAGAAGCGTTATCATAAACATAATCAAACCTGTAATGATTCTTTCCTTTATTTGTATCACCCTTGTCAGTACCCCCTCCGGTAATATCCTCCGACTGATACACATAGTCGTCAGCTTTTGCATAAATCGGAAAAAACATCAGGACAAACGTAAAACAAAGGAAAATGGCAAGAAATCTCTTAAAAAAGACTTTCATACAAGAATCTCTCCTTATCAGATACAATCCAACATTTGCTCATAAAATGCTATTAAAAAGGGAAAACTATTTCAATATCATAAATGATATATTTTATTTTTATTATTTCAGAAATGGATTATATGAGAATATGAGCTTATGGTATAACGAATAAGGAAAAAACGAGGAACGCCCCTAAATATTTTTTTTAATAAAAAGATAAAAAAATACTGATAAATGTATTTACAAACGTATGTTTGTATGATATAATCTAGTAAAGGCATTCTATCATAATTAAGGAGGTCATTATGAAAAAGTTAAATATTAATATGAAAAAGGCAAAGCCGGTAATTATCAGCATAGTGTTAGGTACTGCAATTTTAGGCTCTGCCTATGCATATAAATCCTATACAAAATACAAGGCAGCAGAGGAAATAAAAATATCCGAAGAAAAAATGAAGTCGGCAGCTGAAAAGACCGACAGTCTTATAGTTAAAATCGGAAAGGTCACTATTGATAGCGGTAAAGCAATATCAAAGGCTGAAAAGTCTTATGAAAAACTTACTGACGAGGAAAAAGCCCTTGTAACAGAATATGATGTCCTGCTTTCCGCAAGAAAAGATTATGACGCACTCGTTTCTGAAAAGGAAGAAGCAGAAAGAATATCCTCCGAAATAGACGATATAGGTGATGTCACAATTAACAAAAAAGAAGAGATACAGTCTCTTTCGGGAAGATACTCCGCACTGTCGGATTTTGGCAAATCTTATGTAAAGAATTATGACACCTTAAAGGAAAAAGAGGAAAGCCTGAACGCTATCATCGAAGAAGCAAATGCCGAGATTAATGACGAGGTGGCATCCGAAAAGAAAGCTGAAGATGATAAATCATCAAAATCTTCAAAAACGAAAAAGGCAGAATCAAAAGACGCTGCAGATACGTCGGCAGATGTTCCTGCAAAATCCGTGGAATCTGCAAAAACTGAAACAACAAGCACTGTCAGCGATACTAATGGCAATTCAGTAACGATAGATAATTCAAACGGGGCAAAGACTGAAGATTTAGGCTCCGACTTAGGAACAAAGACAACTTATGCAGATGGCACTATCGAATATAATGATAAAAATGGAAAAACAACGATAAATACTGATGGTACTACCAGACTTGAATCGCCTGATGGTAAATATGCCGTATTTGACGCAAACGGAGTAATTATTGATAAAAATTATGAGTTTGATAACAATGCCACTTTAGAGATAGGTAATTAATGATTTAACGCAGCAGAAAATTATTTGTCTTGCATTTTGTCTTACTTTTATGTATAATATCAGTAGAAACGGAATAAATATATGAAATTTGAATGGGACGAGAAAAAAAATAAAGCGAACATTAAAAAACATAAAATAGATTTCGAAAAGGCTTCCCGTGTATTTTATGACGATGACAGACTTGAAATATGGGATAAGAAACATTCGGAATCTGAGGACAGATATATTACAATCGGTCTTATTGAAGAGATAGTCAGTGTGGTTACTGTCGTTTATACTCCAAGGAACGAAACAATAAGAATCATTTCTGCCCGCAAGGCTACTAATAATGAAAGGAAACGATATTATGATAGTAAGGAAGGAAATTGACATAAGCAAGCCACTGACAAAAGAAGAAATTGAATCTCTACATGACTTTATTAATTCTCCTCCTATTCCGGACGAGGACTGCCCTTTTCTTTCTGATGAAGAATTAGAAAGATTCCACAGGGTTTCTGAAAAGAACAAAATCGACAGAAAAAAGCCGTCAGTCACTATCCGTATCTCTCCCAAGGCTTACAATACTGCAAAATCCTTAGGCAAGGGATACACATCGGTGCTTGCCAGGATGCTCGAAGCGGACTTGTCCGACAAAAAGAAGATTCAGCAGTTTCTCTGATAATAGCCATTTACCACTTTCAAAATCTTTATATGAAAAGGGGCTGTGAAAAATGTGTAATTCATTTTCGCAGCTCCTTCTTTTTTGTCAATTGTCGATAACATCATTTCTTCATTCTAATAGTGGCGTCACGAGGACGCCATATATATTATGCTGTCAGATAAGGGAAAAGCCACCCGAAAACCACAGTACCCTCAACAATCCCAAGGCTTCAATATTTATGGCAACTTTTTATAAAAAAGTGTTGACAAACTTATGTTCGTGTTGTATAATGATGTAAAATAAAATAATTTTTTTATCAAAAGCGCAAAACAAATATTATTCATAAAGGAGGAACATACTATTATGAAATTTAAGGAATTGACAAGGAAAATCTTCTCTACGAAGAAAGGCAAGGCTATCTTCTCTATTGTTATCGCTGCTGCGATATTAGGCGTGAGCGTAGGCTCGTATAAGGGCTATCAGGCTAATGAGAAGGCAAAACAGGAAGCCCTTATAGAGAAGGAGAACGAGGAAAGGACAGAGAACTATAAGTCGCTTGCCAAGGAATGCGATGACGAGATAGACGCTATCGGCACTGTGACTGCAGAGTCAGAACCTCTCGTAAAGCGTGCAGAGGACTACTATGACGGTCTTCCAAAAGGAGCAAAGGAATATGTTACCAAGTATGATGATTTAGTCAAAGCCCGCACCTCGCTTGACGCACTGCTTACATCAAAGGATAAGGCAGACAAGGTTATTGCAGAGATAGACGGCATAGGCGATGTGGAACTTACAAAGGCAGACCAGATCGCTACTGCAAGGACAGATTACGATGCCCTTTCTGATGATGAGAAGGCTATGGTTACGAACTACGACACGCTGACTTCGGCAGAGGAAACCCTTACCGCATTAAACGAAAAGGCTACATCTAAAGATACTGAAGTGCCTTCACAGACTGCCCTTAATAAGAAATCGAAGAAGGCTACTACAAAGACAAAGACAAATACAAGCACCAATACTGCTACTACGACTACGACTACTCCTGCCCCTGTACAGACTACTACTGATACTGCGGCAGCCACTACACCTTCAACTACTACGACACCTGCTGATACTGCAAGCACTACCACTCCTAGTACGGAAACGACTACTACGCAGACTACTGATACTGCAAGTACGAATGCTTCTACTTCGTCAGAGCCTACGATCACAAGCATAGTTGATGATAATTTGCCCGGGAGTAGAGGTACTACTAAACTTGTTACTTATTCAGACGGAAGTTATGGAGTTCAATTAAATAATGGTACGATAGTTGGTAGTGATTGGTAATACATAATATGAAAACGATAAGACAATTAAAAAAGACAGATAGGAGATTTACTCTTATCTGTCTTTCTTTAAAGTGAATTTTAATAACCTATTGACTTGCGATAGCTTTCGTGCTATCATTATTTCAGCTAAGGAATTGCAAGATGTATAAAATTGAATTTTATGAAACATCAACAGGACACTGTGATATACGTGAGTTTCTTAACTCATTAAAAGCAAAATTACAGACAAGTAAGGATGCCAGAATACAGTTCAATCAACTGTCATATTATATCGAGTTGCTTGAGCAGAATGGCACGATGCTTCCAGAAAATATCACAAAACAGATTACAGACAATATCTGGGAGCTTAGACCAGGAAACAACAGAGTTTTTTATTTCTTTTATCAGGATGATACTTACATTCTTCTACACCATTTTAGAAAGAAGTCGCAAAAGACACCTAAACGAGAAATAAATCGTGCAGAAAATGAGCGTACAGATTATATAAAGCGGAAAGGGGCAAAATTATGACTTGGGAAGATTATAAAGAAAATGTAAAGGCTGAAGATGAAATGGCAAAGAAGGAAATTGAGGAAGCAGAAGAAAGGGCATATATCGTTTCAGCTTTGATTAAGAAAAGAAACGAGCTTGGCATTTCCCAGCGAGAACTTGCAAGAATGTGCGATATGCCGCAATCATCAGTGGCAAGGATAGAGTCCTACAAAACCTCACCCAATCTTGATACTTTGCTCAAGCTCTTTCAGCACCTTAACCTTAATTTAACAGTTACTCCAGCTCCAACAAATAGATAAACAAAAAAAGACAGATGAGATTTTACTTCCCATCTGTCTTTCTTTATGCCACCTTATAGCTCTATTTACTTGATTCTAAAGCAAGGTGTTACTGCACAGTCCTGTGTCGTGAATCCCGCTGTGTTAAGCCCTCCGTATGAATAGAGGTATGTTACCCTCGCCCTTGTCAGTGACGAACCTGGAGTCCTTAATACTACGCTCCTTGTTCCATAAGAATTCTTAGTATTGAGCCTTGCATTATCCTTCTTAATACCATATTTTGTTCCGTATGAAGCAATAAACAGATTTCCGTTAAACGAGTAATCTTTGAATTTCTCATACTGTTCTCCGTCAAGGTAATCAAGTACATAGGTAGTATCGCCATAATCATATCCCTGTTGGAACATTCTACACCAATTATAATCTGTCTGGCTGCCAAATATCTCATGTGCAGAAGGTAGGAAGAACTTCTGTCCTGATATAGTAGCGTAGTTATATACCTCTACATCTTTATATGAGCTGTCTACACCGTTCCTTAGATCGTGAATGAAGTTCGCACCTATCGTTTCAGTACCCTGTGTCGTTGTTCCGTCACTATTTATAGTTACAGGTGCTGTGACTGCCATCCTTCCTCCTGCGGCAGAAGAATCCCATAAGCCCTTTACATAGGACTTAGACTGCGTAGCGTACCTTACTGTACTATCAGACATATATGACTTAAGGTCAGAATTACATAATGCGCTATATAGGGTGCTTAATGTATCAGGCATATCAGATGCGGCATAGCCAAGGTACTCCTTATTCTTTCCGCCTTCTGCATTTCGCCATCCACCGTTATTATGGTCTATATCGTCATGACCCTTGCTCTGGTACTTCGCATAGTCTATCTGCGTAGCTCCATCACCTATTCCAGTATCACCGCCTAATTTCGTAAGGGCAGTATATATGCTCTTTCCATACTGAAAATCTCCGTTACTTCCATAGAAGTACACAGGTACAGTACAGCCGTACTCCATACATTTACGATACCTCTCAGGGTCGTTCTGACAGTAATAGATTACTCTGGCCCATCCGCCCTGAACATAGTCGTTATGTATGCATTCGCCATCATGTACATGCCTTGAAGGGGAATTGCCTATATACGATATATCATAATCGTTATTCGTGGTATTCATTGCAGAGCCGAACACT
>ONHZ01000015.1 GCA_900317755.1 uncultured Lachnospiraceae bacterium | reverse complement strand
TGGCTCTACAGTTACTATTGGTATGAGCCCTGCAAAGAGCACAGTACCTGCAGGCGTTATTCTTGACCTTGCTCAGAAGGATGTAAATCTTCGTCTTGACTTTGGCGCATATGCTTGGACTGTAAACGGCAAGACTGTTACAAATGCAAGAGACATCAACTTCAACGTAGCTGCTGCATCAAATGTTCCAGCTGATAAGGTCACAAAGCTTGCTGGTTCAAATCCTACAGTTCAGATTGCACTTTCTGAAAATGGTGACTTCGGATTTACTGCAACACTTACATACAATGTTGGTGCACAGTATAATGGAAAGTATGCAAACCTTTTCTGGTATAAGAATGATGGCACATTCGAAGCTATTTCAAACAGCAAGATTGATGCAAACGGTTATGCAAACCTTCAGTTCACACATGCTTCAGACTATGTAATCGTAATTGCTGACAAGGCACTTGGCGAGAGCACAGCTGCAAAGGCAAACGAAGCTACAGATACAACAAAGTCTCCTAAGACAGGTGAAGTTTACTCAATTTTTTGAGATGATATTTAGTATTTGATATTTTGGCTGTCCGGATTTTTTCGGACAGCATTTTTTTGTATTATGCTTGATTTTTTATCTGGAAAGAAAAATTTTATCTCAATATTTCTTGCTGTCTTTCCCTGGATTTTAGGTCTTTATTTTGAATGGGGAGTGATGCTATCTGTTATCATCCTTTCAGTTGGAGTAATTCTCATTCTAATAAAAAAAGATAAGGTTGTCTTTTATTTTTCCAGGTGGAGAATAATAGATTTGCTTATCATAATATCGGTAATAATATCATTCATCATTGCTTCAGATAAAGGTACTGCTATATATGGAATATTCAGGCTGATTGGATGCCTGGAGTTGATTCTGATCATAATGCAAAGTGAAAAGAACCAAAGTGCTCTTGGATTACTTTCAGTTTCAGGGATATTGATGCTCTTTGTCTCATTTCTCTTTGTAATGAATCCTGGCCTTAGATCTTTTGTATACAGCAATGTATATGGTACGAAGCGATTTTCAGCATTTATTCAGTATCCAAATGTATCTGCGCTGTACTTTCTAGTCTGCCTTGTGGTTTTTCTTTATGAAATTTCAGATTATTATGAGAGGCAAGACGAGATTTCTATTTTAGAGAAAGTAATTCCCACAATTTTTACACTGATATTTTTAGCAGGCATATTTTTTACAGGAAGCAGATATGTATATCTTCTTACAATTGTAGCTTTTATCTACATTTTTATAGAAAAGAAAAATTTAAGAAGATTAATTTTGGTATTGTTATGTGCTGGAGGATTTTCTGGATTAGTATTTGTATTACTTTATCGAAAGGGGGAAGGCCAGAATATTTCATTTAATGCTTTTAATTATCTTTCAGATGATAAATCATTTCAGACAAGGCTGTTTCAATATGAAGATGCGATTCCTTTGATATTAAAACATCCATTTGGACAGGGCTTTGGAAGATACTACGAGACTCTTCCATCTTTCCAGAGGGCAATGTATTTTATCAGGTATATTCATAATGGATATTTTTCTCTGGCATTTAGTTTTGGTGTTATTTGTGCTATTGCATTTATTATTCTGCTTATAAAAAATATTATTTCCTGTAGAGGAATGAAGCGACTTATCCTTATTATTATTTCATTACATTTACTTTTTGATACTGCTATAGATTTTATGGCGATTGTTTATATCATGATAGGGGCAATGGAATGGAAAGATGGAAAGCGAAAAGAAATTCATCTGGTTAGATGGAATCAGATTGCTGGTATATCAATATCCATAGTTGCGATTGCACTTTCAGGATGGTTAGGAACAGCCGACATGTTATCATATTTTTATTATGATAAACTGGCTGCCAGAATTTATCCATATAATTATGAGTATCTTGAATATTCGATAACAGATGCAGATTTTAGTGAAGAAAATCTGTCTGTTGCATTGAATGTAATTAAACTAAATGATAATTCAGACGCCGCCTATACCTTTCTTGCCCAATATTATTTTTCGAAGAATGACTTTATGACGGCATCTGAATATTACCGAAAAGCGATTCTCTCAAACAAGTATGACAGCCAGGTATATCTAAGGTATAAAAGTGTGTTAAATTATGAAATAGAAGTCTCTCAAAACATGAACGATCAGAATATGATTTCGTTCTGCGAAGAGGAACTTACGTGGGTAGATAAAAGAATTTTGAAAATCAAACAGGAAACATATGAAAAAGCTGAAGAATTACAGATGACACTAATGATATAATCATGTATTATAGGTTCAATGCAGTATAAGCAGCGTATTTGAATGTTAGCAAATACTAAAATATTAATGAGGAAATTATGAAAACAACAAATAAATCAAAAAAGATAAGAATAATGACGATTGTTCTGATAATATTATTCGCTGTATTAGCTGCGCTTGCAGTGATAGCCATTGTAAGGAGAATTATTTATCAGAACCAGCTTAAGCTACAGGAAAATATATATGATAATCTTCGTATTGAAGCACCTTCGTCGTCTTCTGGAACTGTGGCAAGTCCAATCCATGATTTTGATGAGCTAGCTGCTGAGAACCCTGATATATATTCTTATATAACGGTGCCCGGTACTCAGGTAGATTATCCCGTACTTCAAAATAAAGAGAGGGATTATTATCTAAACAGGAACCTAGATCTTTCCCAGGGATATCCAGCCTGTCTGTACACGAATCCTGAAAATGCAAAGGATTATTCAGATTATATTACTGTGATTTATGGGCACAACATGAAGAATAAGACGATGTTTGGTTCCCTTCACAGTTATGACGACGAGGCGTTCTTCAAGGAAAATAATACTTTTGAAATTGAGACAAGAGATGCATTATATAAGTATCAGATTTTTGCGGCAGTGAACTACAATGATGATTATATTCCACAGTATTATAATGTGAAATCATATGACAGTGTTTCTTCTTTTATAACTTCAATGAAGGAGGAGGGCACAAAAAAAACTCCGGACTATTTTGATACAGAAAATGAGCCTTCTGATGGAGATAAGATAGTGGTACTTTCCACTTGCATAGGTGGACAGGATGACAGAAGACTACTTGTAGTAGGAAAATTGGTAGACACTGTAATGTATTCATCCGGCTCAATGACTAATTAAGTGAAGCCAAAAATTAATTATTTCTCTTTGCATTTATTTTGACCACCAATCCTGCGGTGGTCAATTTTTTTGATGCATAAGCAGTACTTTAATGCTATAATCTGAAATTGTCCTAAAATATATAGATGTTCAGTTTGCACAGAATTTCCTTTGGGATTAATTTTGGAAAATATTATTTTATAAATGGGTGATAAGGAGACAAAAATGAGTGATTTTAAATTTGAGATTACAGAGAGCCTTGGCGTTCTTTCTGAAAATGCAAAGGGCTGGACAAAGGAACTGAATAAGGTTTCATGGAATGGACGGGATCCTAAATATGACCTCAGGGAATGGGATCCGGAGCACGAGCACATGGGTAAGGGGATTACGCTTACCGATGAAGAATTCGAGGAACTGAAGAATATTATTTCTACACATTAATATTTTATTAAATACACAGAAATTGCAAAATTAGTCCCGTCAACGCAAAAAATGCATTCGTGTTTTTCTAGTTGACGGGCGTTTTGCAATTTCTGTTTGTTTGGAGATATTATACATGGCAATAAAGATAGATTTGATAACTGGTTTCCTAGGTTCTGGTAAGACGACTTTCTTAAGAAAATATATTGAGCATTTAAAAGCGCAGGGTCTTAATGCCTGCATTCTGGAAAATGATTATGGTGCCGTGAATGTCGATATGATGCTGCTTTCTGATCTTGTGGATGATAAATGTGATATTGAGATGGTTGCCGGTGGGTGTGACTATGACTGCCACAAGAGACGCTTTAAGAGCAAGCTTATTTCTATGGGGATGCTCGGCTACGACAGGGTAGTGATTGAGCCATCCGGGATTTTTGATGTGGATGAATTTTTTGACACGCTGCATGAGGAACCAATCGACAGATGGTATGAATGCGGGAGTGTAATATGCATTGCAGATGCTGTGATGCTCGGAAGTGATACGCCATTATCTGAAGATTCAGAATATGTTCTTGCTACTGAGGCAGCTGATGCTGGGATTTTATTATTCAGCAAGGTTCAGAATGCATCTGAAAGTGCTGTAGAAAAATCTATTGAGAGAATAAATGATGCGCTTTCGAAAGTGGATTGCAAGAGAAGATTTTCAGTCGATGGGAATGATATTATTTCAAAGGACTGGTCGACACTTACAGATCAGGATTTTGAGGCAATTTCAAATGCTGGTTTTCAGACATTTGATTTTGTAAAGCGCCAGATTATGGATTCAAATGGCTACAAATCACTTTATTTTATGAATAAGAATTTTTCAATTGATGAGGTAAAAGATAAAGCCAGATTGATTCTTTCAGATGCTGATTGCGGGAAAGTTATTAGGATAAAAGGCTTTGTTGAGTCTGAGGACTCATCATGGCATGAAATAAATGCAACAAAGAATGACGTGACAGTTGAAACAATACCTGCTGGGCAACGAGTAGTAATCGTCATCGGAGAGGAATTAAATAAAGAAAGAATAGCATCATATTATGGAAAACCTGCCGACGTACATGCAGATGCGACATTGTAATTTTATTATTACAGTTCGTGCGCCTTTTCATTCGTAATTTACGCGAGCGCACACATTGTTCTTTTTTAAGTACGTATGAACTGTAATGTAAAAATGTTGTAAATGCCACGGAATTTTCATAGATTTGTGGTATTATGCACATCGATGTCAGGAAGAGAAAGAAAATAATTCAAAAGTCTGATATCGAGGGCAGCAGAAAGAACTGCTGCAAAGCAAGCTATCTCACCACATAAGGTAAGTGGGATGCCTTGCGAATTCTATAAACAATGGCGTTTATGAAGGAGGTAAGACCATGGGTGTTCCAGTAAATTCAAGAAAAGTTGCAATGATCGGTTGCGGTTTTGTAGGCAGTGCATCTGCGTTTGCCATCATGCAGAGCGGGCTTTTCTCCGAGATGGTGCTTATTGATGCAAATAAAGACAAGGCAGAAGGCGAGGCACTCGACATCAGCCATGGCCTTCCATTTACAAAGCCGATGAAGATTACGGCTGGCGACTACGATGACATCAAGGATGCTGCCATCATTATTGTGTCAGCCGGCGCTGCACAGAAGCCTGGCGAGACAAGGCTTGATCTTGTAAAGAAGAATGTTGCGATTTTTGGTTCAATTATTCCCGAGATTGCAAAGCGTGATTGCGAAGGAATTCTTCTGATTGTCGCAAATCCTGTTGACATTCTCACATATGTCACAAAGAAGATGTCAGGTTTCCCTGAGAACAGGGTATTTGGTTCCGGTACGGTTCTTGATTCTGCAAGACTTAAGTACTTACTTGGCGAGCATCTTACAGTAGACCCGAGATCAATCCATGCATGGATCATCGGCGAGCATGGCGACAGCGAGATTGCGACATGGTCTTCAGCCAATGTTGCTGGCGTTCCGCTTTCAAAGATCTGCGAGATGAGAGGCTTTCATGATCACGACGAGTCAATGGAGAGAATCGAAAATGATGTCCGCACGAGCGCATATACCATTATTGAAAAGAAAAAGGCTACGTATTATGGCATTGCGATGAGCGTCCGCCGTATCTGCGAAGCCATCATCCGTGATGAGAAGTCCATTCTTCCTGTTTCAGTCATCCAGCACGGCGCATTCGGAATCGATGATGTGGCACTTTCAATGCCTACCATTGTTGGTGCACACGGCGTAGAGAAGCAGATTCCAATCGAGCTCGACGAGAAGGAGACAAAAGCACTTCAGGATTCAGCCAAGACGCTTAAGGAAGTCTTAGCAGGTCTTGATATCTAATTTTGGTTTGTCTATGGGGTTGTCAGCAAGAACCGTCCCCGTGACAACCGTGCTGTTATTGACGCCCTTCCTGGCGCTGTAAAGGCGGTTAAAGAGTGCGGAACACATAATGCGTCAATCTACCTTGAAAATGGC
>ONHZ01000032.1 GCA_900317755.1 uncultured Lachnospiraceae bacterium | reverse complement strand
GACAAGGACTTGCTATCATGAAATCAGAAAGCATCTTAGCCTTTGCCGATGCAGTCAGGAACGGAACGGTAGTACAGGAATAGATAACGAGGCAATGGATATGTTCCTGACCGCGTTTATGTGAACAGGCGCAGCAGACCCAGCAGTATCAGCAGCCGGGAAATTATCAGATGCCGCCACAGAATGCGCCGTATTCAAATAATGCGATTACCATGAATCAGTTTGGTCAGTCCGTAAATAAGACAAATAATAACATGGCTATTTTTGGCATGGTAATCGGCATTTTTGCTATCATTGCTTCGCTAGCAGGAACAATGTATGGATTTGTCTCGGTCATTGGTATCGTTTTATGTATAAAAGGCAGAAGCGGTGAAAAGAGGACGCTTGCAACTGTCGGACTTGTGCTGAATATTCTTGCAATTGTGATTTTTGCGATCGGTGCAGCAATAAACGGCATGGAATAAATTATTAAGAATAATGAAGCTTTGACCAGGGTTTGATTTTGACCCTGGTCTTTTTTATATTGTATTTTCACCTGTAATCAGATATTTTGATTTTATCATTATTTTTCAGAATGATAAAAAGTTGACTCGGGCTTTGATAAGAAGTAAATTAACATAAATTATGAGATATTTGATGAGGAATTTATTATGCTTTATATCATGCGTCATGGCAGGACGGACTGGAATGAAGAAAAGAGGCTGCAGGGCAGGACGGACATTCCATTAAATGAAAATGGAAGGAAAATGGCAGAAGCAGCACATGAAGAATACAAAAATCTTCATCTTGACGAATGCTTCTGCTCGCCGCTTCAGAGGGCAAGAGAAACTGCGGAGATTGTCCTGGCAGGGAGAGATATTCCGATAATAATTGATGACAGGTTGAAAGAAATGGGCTTTGGGGAATATGAAGGCTTAAAGGAAGTTTATAATAAGCCTGAATATAATGTCCACACTCTTTTCGTGAGCCCGGAAACTTACATCGCCGACAAAGGTGCAGAAAGCATAGAGGATTTGTTTAAGCGGAACAGGGAATTTCTTGATGAAGTGATCGCACCGGAACTAAAAGCCGGGAAGGATATTCTGATCGTTGCCCACGGTGCGGTAAATTCCGGCCTTATCACGACCTTCAAAGGCCTTCCTACAAAGGATTTCTGGAGCGCAGGCCTTGCGCAGTGCAGGATATTGAAGCTTGAAAGATAATTTGAACATTGATCATGGCGACGGTACGAATTACCGTCGCAAAGTAAAATAATAAATTACGAAGACTAAAGAGAACGATTTAGATTTCTGATAGATGAATAATGTAGATGGGTAATAACGATATTATTCTATATAAAGACATTACTGCCAACGATGATTTGGTGCGTCTTGCGGAAGAAAAACTGCATTTGAAAGCCGTCACTGAATTGCCTGCAAACCTGGATGAAAAGACGCCAGGAAGTGACAATATAGCTGATAAAGTATCTGAAAGCGCACCTGTTTTAGCAATTGATTCAGATGGAATCTCTCTTATCGCAGGAAATCAGAAAATCCACGGAGATTTTTCAAAGGAAATTCCAAGAATTACAAACGAGTCCAGACTAAACGGCGAATTATTGATAAAGGCGGCAAAGGTAAAGACAAGGAATCACGAACTTATGGCAATAGATGCAACTGCCGGACTTGGCGAGGATGCGCTGTTGCTTGCTGCCTATGGATACAGAGTCACAATGTATGAAAGAGATCCGGTCATAGGACTGCTTCTTTATGATGCGCTGAGGCGGGCAAGTGAAATTCCAGAATTAGCAGACATCGTGGACAGGATGACACTCAAAATGGAAGACAGCATTGCGGCGATGCAGAATTTTATGCAAGTAGCGGACCAGGCGGCAATTAAGGAAGTTCCTAATGTTGCAACTCGTCCTGATATCATTCTCCTTGACCCAATGTTTCCAAAGAGAAAGAAGTCAGGTCTCATCAAAAAGAAATTCCAGGTGCTGCATTATCTCGAGCAGCCTTGCGCCGATGAGGCAGAACTCCTTGCAGCAGCAAAGGCCGCCCATCCAAAGAAAATTATTATCAAAAGACCTGCAAAAGGTCCATTTCTTGCGGACGAAAAACCATCATATTCCATCAAGGGAGATTCCATCAGATACGATTGCATTATTAATATTTGACAATCAAGCAGAATCGGTATGACATTTTGCAATTTGCCGTTGTTTAGTGAAAATAAAAAATTTTCTTGACATAACCAAAAAAAGATGCTATAGTTCCATTTGCAGTTGGAGCGAAAGCTCTTTTTTTGTTGCGAAATTTTAGGATTTTGCGATGCTTTGATGCGAATGTTAAAGGATTTGATTTCATTATTTTATGAAAACAGAGAATCCTGAAAAAGGCATCAAAATGATTACATATAACTGAGAGGTACAGATTATGCGCACAAAGATTACTCTTGAATGCACAGAGTGCAAGCACAGAAATTACAACTACACAAAGGATAAGAAGGAACATGCTGAAAGAATGGAACTTCGTAAGTATTGTCCATTCTGCAGAAAGCACACTCTTCACAAGGAAACAAAGTAAGGAGAGGCTATGGCATCTGAAAATAATGGAAAAATCACGATGTCTGAGCGCATGGCAGGACTGAAGTCCGAATTTGGCAAGATCGTCTGGGCAGACAAGAAGAAGGTTGGCAAGCAGACATTCGCTACTATTATTTCTTCTGTTATCATTGCTTTACTGATTGTCATCTTCGACATGCTGATTCAGTACGGCGTTGATTTTCTCGTAAAGATTGGAGGCTGACCATATGGCAGAACCCCAGTGGTATGTAGCACATACTTATTCAGGCTATGAGAACAAGGTAAAGACCGATATCGAGAAGTCTGTTGCGAACAGACACCTTGAAGATCAGATCATCGAGGTCAGGGTTCCTGTTCAGGAAGTCACCGAGATGAAGAATGGCAAGAAGAGAACTGTTCCGAAGAAGATGTTCCCCGGATATGTACTGATAAATATGGTCATGAATGACGAGACCTGGTACGTTGTAAGAAATACCCGAGGCGTTACCGGATTCGTAGGCCCAGGATCGAAGCCGGTTCCGCTTACAGAGAGAGATCTCTGGAGATTCGGCGAGAAGGGCGACGTTTCAGAGGAAATGGAAGTAGATTTCGCAGAAGGCGATACAGTTACTGTGATTGGCGGTGTCTGGAAAGATACTTCAGGCGTCATCAAGGCGATGAACAAATCAAAGCAGACAGTTACTATTAATGTCGAGTTATTCGGCCGCGAAACCCCTGTTGAAATTGGTTTCGCAGATGTACAGAAAATGGATTAATAAAATTGCTTAGGAGGCAAATCAAATGGCAAAGAAGATAGAAGGCTATATCAAACTTCAGATTCCCGCCGGCAAGGCAACACCTGCACCACCGGTTGGACCTGCACTTGGTCAGCATGGCGTAAACATCGTTGAATTCACAAAGCAGTTCAATGCAAAGACAGCTCAGATGGGCGATACAATCGTTCCTACCATCATCACTGTTTATGCAGACAGAAGCTTTACATTCGTTACAAAGACCCCGCCAGCTGCAGTACTTATCAAGAAGGCAGCAAAGATTGACAAGGCTTCAGGCACACCTAACAAGACAAAGGTTGCATCCATTACAAAGGATCAGGTCAGGGAAATTGCAGAGACAAAGATGAAGGACTTAAATGCCGCTTCAATTGAGTCAGCAATGTCAATGATCGAAGGCACCTGCCGTTCTATGGGCGTTACAGTCGCTGAGTAATAATAATTTAGTTAGGTGGGAGGCATGAGCCGTTTGAACCACCAGGAGGTAAATCATGAAACACGGAAAGACTTACAGAGAATCAGCAAAGCTTATTGACAGAACAAAGCAGTATGATCCAGAAGAGGCTGTAAAGCTTGTAAAGGAAACTGCAAAGGCAAAGTTCGATGAGACAGTTACCGTCGACATCAGAACAGGCTGCGATGGCCGTCATGCTGAGCAGCAGATCAGAGGCGCAGTTGTTCTTCCTCATGGAACAGGCAAGACTGTTCGTGTCCTTGTATTCGCAAAGGATGCAAAGGCTGAAGAAGCAAAGGCAGCAGGCGCTGACTTCGTTGGCGGAGATGAGCTCATCCCTAAGATCCAGAACGAAGGCTGGTTCGATTTTGACGTAGTAGTAGCTACACCTGATATGATGGGCGTTGTTGGACGTCTTGGTCGTGTACTTGGACCTAAGGGCTTAATGCCAAACCCAAAGGCTGGTACAGTTACAATGGACGTTACAAAGGCTATCAATGATATTAAAGCAGGTAAAGTTGAGTACAGACTTGACAAGGCAAACATCATCCATGTTCCGATCGGAAAGGCTAGCTTCGATGACAGCGCCCTTCTTGAGAACTATGATGCACTTATGTCAGCCATCACAAAGGCTAGACCTTCATCACTCAAGGGTACCTACCTTAAGAGCATCGCTCTTTCATCAACAATGGGCCCTGGCGTAAAGGTTAATGTTGCGAAGTACGTATAAAAATGACATGAAATAGAATTGCGAATGCAATTCTATGAATACCATTTTGAATTTGGGTATTGACAAACTCATAAAAATTTAATAATATGCTATCCGCACGTTGCCGAAGACAGCAGGCACCCGCAAGGGTTTAATCGGAAAGAACCGACCAGCCGAGGGAATGAAATCTTATTTGATTTTTATCGCCTTCTGTCTTTTCGGACAGAAGGCTTTTTGATTGTTTAATCTATGAAACCTTTAGTTTTGGGAGCGTGTGAACATAAATACTAGAAGGAGGTAAAATTCATGGCAAAGGTAGAAATCAAGCAGCCTATTATCGATGCGATTTCAGAAGACATCAAAGACGCAAAGTCTGCAGTCATCGTTGATTATCGTGGACTTACGGTTGCTGAAGATACTGAGCTTAGAAAGGAACTCCGTGAGGCAAATGTTTCTTACAAGGTATTTAAGAACACATTCATGACTCGTGCATTTAAGGACACAGAGTTTGAGCCCCTCACAGATGTACTTGAAGGACCGAATGCCCTCGCAGTTTCAAAGGATGATGCTACAGCACCTGCAAGAGTTCTTGCAAAGTTTGCAAAGACAGCACCAAATCTTGAGATCAAGGCTGGCGTCGTAGAAGGAACATTCTATGATGCTGACGGTATGAAGAAGATCGCTGAGATTCCTTCAAGAGACGAGCTTCTCTCAAAGCTTCTTGGTTCTCTTCAGAATCCTATCGCAAATCTTGCCCGTGTTCTCAACCAGCTCGCTGAGAATCCGGACAAGCTTGCAGGCGGCGCCGCTGCACCAGCAGAAGAAGCCGCACCAGCAGCTGAGGAAGCTGCACCTGCTACAGACGCAGCAGCCGAGTAATTTGGCATTTCATTAATTTACACATTAGAGCGCGAGCAGGGCAATATTTTCTCAAAGCGAGCCTTGATTTTACTCGTTACTTAATGAGAACAAGCGGTAGCGCAGTTCGAATTTAGTAACGCGAGCAAAAATCACGGAGCCGAGAGGCGACTCGCGTGAGAAAATATGTGCCCTGCGGGAGCGACAAAGATTAAAAGTAAGGAGAAAATATCATGGCAAAGATGACTACAGATGAGTTTATCGCAGCTATCAAGGAACTTTCAGTTCTTGAATTAAATGACTTAGTAAAGGCAATCGAGGATGAATTCGGCGTATCCGCAGCAGCAGGCGTTGTAATGGCAGCTCCTGGAGCTGGCGCAGGCGAAGCTGCCGAAGAGAAGGATTCCTTCGATGTTGAGCTTACAGATGTAGGCGCAAACAAGATCAAGGTTATCAAGGTCGTTCGTGAGATCACAGGCCTTGGCCTCAAGGAAGCTAAAGACTTAGTAGAGGGCGCTCCTAAGGTTCTTAAGGAAGGCGTTGCTAAGGCAGAAGCTGAAGAAATGCAGAAGAAGATCGAAGCTGAAGGCGCTAAGGTTACTCTTAAATAATTTCTTAAAAGAAAATAAAAAATTACTTGACAAACCATCTCGGTTTGTTGTACAGTATAGAGTGCACTATCATGTCGATGATGTGCACTCTATTTTTGTGCGGCCAAAAGTGAGATTTTTAAGCCGTGAAAATGTTTTATTTTCAGCATATTGACGATTGACGTCTATATACCACAAGATACAGTGCTTTTTACATAGTCGGGATTAGATAGAAATACATTGTACTTATTAGTTCGAAAGGTGATGTGTACATGGAAAAGAACAGGATACATCCAGTCAAGGCCGGCAAAGGAATTCGAATGAGTTATGCCCGCCAGAAAGAAGTTCTGAAGATGCCGAATTTTATCGACGTCCAGAAGTCTTCTTATCAATGGTTCCTTGATGAGGGATTAAAGGAAGCATTTGATGATATCTCTCCAATTACTGATTATAGTGGACATCTTTCACTTGAATTCACAGATTTCGAGCTTTGCAGGGATGAGGTCAAATATGACATACCTGAATGCAAGGCCAGAGATGCTACATATGCTGCACCTCTTAAGGTCACTGTCCGTCTTGCAAATAAAGAGACAGGCGAGATCAATGAACATGAAATCTTCATGGGCGACCTTCCTCTTATGACAGATACTGGTACATTTGTCATTAATGGTGCAGAGCGAGTTATCGTTTCACAGCTTGTCCGTTCTCCTGGTATTTATTATGGAATAGATCATGATAAGATCGGAAAGACGCTGTATTCATGCACAGTCATCCCGAACCGTGGTGCATGGCTTGAATATGAGACCGACTCAAACGATGTATTTTATGTAAGGCTTGACCGTACGAGAAAGCTCCCTGTTACAGTATTTATAAGGGCTTTAGGTCTTGGTACGAATCAGGAGATTCTTGATATGTTCGGTGAGGAGCCAAAGCTTCTTGCTACATTTGAAAAGGATCCTTCTATTTCTGAACAGGCGCCACAGGGCTCTTATGAGAGAGGCCTTCTTGAAGTATACAAGAAATTAAAGCCGGGCGAACCTCTTACAGTTGAAAGTGCCGAGAGTCTTATCAATGGCATGTTCTTTGATCCGAGACGTTATGATCTCGCAAAGGTTGGCCGTTACAAGTTCAATAAGAAGCTTTCCTTCAGAAACAGGCTTGCAGGCCACATTCTCTCTGAAGATGTTGCAGATCCGACTACAGGCGAGATTATCGCTGAAGCAGGTACACATGTTGACCGTGCCCTTGCTGATAAGATTCAGAATGCAGCAGTTCCATATGTATGGGTTGATGCAGAAGAGAGAAAGGTCAAAGTCCTTTCAAATATGATGGTCGACATTACGAATTTCTATGACTGCAATCCTAGGGAATTAGGTGTCAAGGAACTCGTTTATTATCCTGTACTTAAGGACATATTAGATCATTATACAGAAAAAGAAGAGATTGACGAAGCTATCAGAAAGAGCATTCATGAGCTCGTTCCAAAGTATATTACAAAGGAAGACATCTTCGCTTCAATCAATTACAATATGCATCTCGAGTGGGGCGTCGGCAATGACGATGATATCGATCACCTCGGAAACCGTCGTATCCGTTCAGTCGGCGAACTTTTACAGAACCAGTACAGGATTGGTCTTTCAAGACTTGAAAGAGTCGTTCGTGAGAGAATGACGACACAGGATCAGGATATGATTTCTCCCCAGTCCCTCATCAACATCAAGCCTGTTACAGCAGCTGTAAAAGAGTTCTTTGGTTCATCACAGCTCTCACAGTTCATGGATCAGACGAACCCTCTTGGCGAGCTTACTCACAAGAGAAGACTTTCAGCCTTAGGACCTGGCGGTCTTTCACGAGACAGAGCTGGATTCGAAGTCCGAGACGTACACTATACACATTATGGCCGTATGTGCCCTGTAGAGACACCTGAAGGACCTAACATCGGTCTTATCAACTCTCTCGCTACCTATGCACGTATCAATGAGTACGGCTTTATTGAGGCTCCATACAGAAAGATTGACAGGACTGATCCAAAGAATCCTGTCGTTACAGACGAGATCCGCTACATGACAGCCGATGAAGAGGATGATTACCATGTAGCACAGGCAAATGAGCCGCTCGATGATGAAGGACATTTCGTTCATGAGCAGGTTTCAGGCCGTTTCAGGGAAGAGACACAGGCATTCCCCCGTTCAATGTTCGAATACATGGACGTATCTCCTAGAATGGTCTTCTCTGTTGCTACTACACTTGTACCATTCCTTCAGAACGATGATGCGAACCGAGCACTCATGGGCTCGAACATGCAGCGTCAAGCAGTTCCACTTCTTACTACTGAAGCACCTGTTATCGGTACTTCAATGGAAGGCAAGACAGCCGTCGATTCCGGTGTCTGCATCGTTGCAAAGAGAGCAGGTACTGTAAAGCTTGCTGAGGCAAGAAGAATTATTATCTCTACTGATGATGGCGACGAGGATACATATGTCCTTACAAAGTTCGCACGTTCAAACCAGTCGAACTGCTACAATCAGCGAGTTATCGTAAATAAGGGCGACCATGTAGAAGAAGGCGAGGTCATCGCAGATGGACCTTCTACTTCAAACGGTGAGCTTTCTCTTGGAAAGAATCCTCTGATCGGATTCATGACATGGGAAGGTTACAACTACGAGGATGCCGTACTTCTTTCAGAGAGACTTGTAGAGGATGATGTTTATACATCTATCCATCTTGAAGAATATGAGACAGACGCGAGAGATACAAAGCTCGGCGCAGAAGAGATTACAAGGGATGTTCCTGGTGTCGGTGAAGAAGGCCTGAAGGACCTCGATGAAAACGGTGTCATCAGAATTGGTGCCGAAGTAAGAGCCGGTGATATCCTTGTAGGAAAGGTTACGCCTAAGGGAGAGACAGAACTTACAGCAGAGGAGAGACTTCTCCGCGCAATTTTCGGTGAGAAGGCAAGGGAAGTCAGGGATACATCCCTCAAGGTTCCTCATGGAATGTATGGTATCGTTATCGATGCGAAGACATTCACAAGAGAAAACGGCGACGAGCTTCCTCCTGGAGTAAACAAGACAGTACGTATTTACATTGCCCAGAAGAGAAAGATTTCAGTCGGTGATAAGATGGCCGGCCGTCATGGAAATAAGGGTGTCGTTTCAAGGGTACTTCCTGTAGAAGATATGCCATACCTTCCAAATGGACGTCCGCTTGATATCCTCCTGAACCCTCTCGGTGTTCCTTCACGAATGAATATCGGACAGGTCCTTGAGATTCACCTTTCACTTGCAGCAAAGGTTCTTGGATTCAATATTGAGACACCTATCTTCGATGGCGCAAATGAGCAGGATATCCAGGATACGCTTGAGATGGCAAACGACTATGTCAACACCTCATGGGAAGAATTCGAGAAGAAATATAAAGACGTTCAGAGCAAGGAAGTCATGGATTATCTCTATGAGCATAGAGACCATAGAAAGCTCTGGGCAGGCGTTCCAATAAGCCGTGATGGAAAGGTTACGCTCCGTGATGGCCGTACAGGTGAGGAATTCGATGCTCCTGTTACAGTAGGACACATGCATTATCTCAAACTCCATCACCTTGTTGACGACAAGATCCATGCAAGAAGTACTGGTCCTTACTCACTTGTTACACAGCAGCCACTCGGTGGTAAAGCACAGTTCGGTGGCCAGCGTTTCGGAGAAATGGAAGTTTGGGCACTTGAGGCTTACGGTGCAGCATATACACTTCAGGAAATCCTTACAGTGAAGTCTGATGATGTCATCGGCCGTGTGAAGACCTACGAAGCAATTATCAAGGGCGAGAATATTCCTGCTTCTGGTACACCTGAGTCCTTCAAGGTTCTTCTCAAGGAATTACAGTCACTTGCCCTTGATGTCAAGCTCCTTGACAAGGATGGCAATGAAGTCAAGCTCCTTGAGGCTTCAGATTATGGCAATACAAACATCAATTCTATTATAAATGACAAGAATTTCGCATTTGAAAGCGGCGAGAATTTTGAAAAGGCCGGCTACACCCAGAAGGAATTCGATAAAGCCGGAAACCTTCAGGATGTAGATACTTCATCAGATGACGACGATATTTTCGGTTCAGATGATGATTTTGAAGACGCTGAGGATGACGAAGAACTTAATGGCGATGAGAGCGCTCTTCTTACTGCTATGACGAACTTTAGCAGTGACGATGATGATGAAGAGTGACAGAGTGAAGTTTGTATAGGAGGAAATTAAATGCCAAATACAGAAATTACAAATACGCCAGTCGATTTTGACGCTATACAGATTGGACTCGCATCACCTGAGAAAATCCGTGAATGGTCAAGAGGCGAGGTAAAGAAGCCTGAGACTATCAACTATAGGACATTAAAGCCTGAAAAGGATGGACTTTTCTGCGAAAAGATTTTCGGACCTACAAAGGACTGGGAATGCCACTGCGGAAAGTACAAGAAGATCCGTTATAAGGGTGTTGTCTGCGACCGCTGCGGTGTTGAGGTTACAAAGGCATCCGTACGTCGTGAGAGAATGGGACATATCGAGCTTGCTGCTCCTGTTTCACATATCTGGTATTTCAAGGGAATTCCTTCAAGAATGGGTCTTATTCTTGACCTTTCTCCAAGGATGCTTGAAAGAGTGCTTTATTTTGCATCATACATTGTGCTTGATCCAGGCGAAGGTACATCACTTCAGTGCAAGCAGGTACTTTCTGAGTCAGAATATCAGGAAGCTGTTGATGAATACGGTGATTCCTTCCGTGCCGGAATGGGCGCAGAGGCAATCAAGGAGCTTCTCCAGAATGTTGATCTTGAAAAAGAGCATGAGGAGATGACAAAAGAGCTCGCTGATGCAACAGGCCAGAAGAGAGCCAGAATTATCAAGAGACTTGAGGTCGTAGAGGCTTTCAGGAATTCAGGAAACAAGCCTGAGTGGATGATTCTTGATGTTATTCCAGTTATTCCTCCAGATCTTCGTCCTATGGTACAGCTTGATGGCGGAAGATTTGCAACAAGTGACTTAAACGACCTTTACAGAAGAATTATCAATAGAAATAACCGTCTCAGAAGACTTCTTGACTTAGGCGCACCTGAAATCATTATCAGGAATGAGAAGAGAATGCTTCAGGAGGCAGTTGATGCCCTTATCGATAATGGCCGCCGCGGCCGTCCTGTTACAGGCCCTGGAAACAGACCTTTGAAGTCTCTTTCAGATATGCTCAAAGGTAAGTCAGGACGTTTCAGACAGAACCTTCTCGGAAAGCGTGTCGACTATTCAGGACGTTCAGTTATTGTCGTTGGACCAGATCTTAAGATGTGGCAGTGCGGTCTCCCGAAGGAGATGGCTCTTGAGCTTTTCAAGCCTTTCGTTATGAGAGAACTTCAGGCAAGAGGAATTGCGCACAATATCAAATCTGCAAAGAAGATGGTCGAGCGTGCAGAGACAGAGGTATGGGATGTACTCGAGGATGTGATCAAAGAGCATCCTGTTATGCTGAACCGTGCCCCTACACTCCACAGACTTGGTATCCAGGCATTCGAGCCTATCCTCATCGAGGGAAAGGCTATTAGGCTCCATCCTCTCGTATGTATGGCTTACAACGCCGATTTCGATGGTGACCAGATGGCTGCCCACCTTCCTCTTACTCAGGAAGCCCAGGCAGAGTGCCGTTTCATGCTCCTTTCACCGAACAACTTACTCAAGCCATCAGACGGCGAAGTTGTTTCCGTTCCTTCACAGGATATGGTACTCGGTATTTATTATATTACCCAGCAGAGAGACGGTGAACCAGGCGAAGGCAAGGCATTCAAGGATATTAATGAAGCAATCCTTGCAAAAGAGAACAAGGTCATTACCCTTCAGTCAAAGATCAAGGTTGGCAGACGGGTTACGCTTCCAGATGGAACAGTAAAGGAAGGCGTCATAGATACTTCTCTCGGAAGGCTTATGTTCAATGAAATCATTCCTCAGGACTTAGGCTATGTTGATAGATCTGATCCTGACAATGCGCTTAAGCTTGAAATCGACTTCCTTGTAAAGAAGAAGAATTTAAAGGATATCCTTGAGCATGTCATCCATACACACGGTGCTACAAAGACTGCCGAGGTTCTTGATGACATCAAGGCTATGGGCTACAAGCAGTCAACGCTTGCAGCCATGACGGTTTCTATTTCAGATATGACCGTTCCAAAGGAAAAATGGGACGTTATCAATAAAGCTGAGAAGATTGTCGACAAGATCAACATGAACTATAGACGTGGTCTTGTTTCCGACAAGAAGAGATATGAAGAAGTTATCGATACATGGTCAAGGGCAGATGCCGAAGTCAAGGATGACCTTCTCAAGACGCTTGATAAGTATAACAACATCTTCATGATGGCCGATTCAGGAGCCCGTGGTTCAAACGATCAGATCAAGCAGCTTGCCGGTATGCGTGGACTTATGCAGGATACGCAGGGACGTACAATCGAGCTCCCGATTAAGTCAAACTTCCGTGAAGGTCTTGACGTTCTCGAGTACTTCATCTCTGCCCATGGTGCACGTAAAGGTCTTTCAGATACAGCTCTTCGTACAGCCGATTCTGGTTACCTTACAAGACGTCTTGTCGATGTTTCACAGCAGCTCATCATTCGTGAAAGAGACTGTGTAGAGGGAACTGGCAAGGAAATTCCTGGCATGATCGTTTCTGCATTCACAGATGGCAAGGAAAATATCGAGTCTCTTCAGGATAGAATTACTGGAAGATTCACATGCGAGTCTATTTACGATAAAGATGGCAATCTGATCGTAAAGGCAAACCACATGATTACGCCGCGTCGTGCTGAGAACATCATAAAGAATGGCGTTGACAAGGATGGAAATCCTATTACCCAGGTAAAGATCAGGACAATCCTAACCTGTCGTTCAAAGGATGGCATCTGTGCAAAATGTTATGGCGCAAACATGGCATCAGGCCAGCCAGTACAGGTCGGTGAAGCAATCGGTATCATTGCAGCACAGTCAATTGGTGAGCCTGGTACACAGCTTACCATGAGAAACTTCCATACAGGCGGTGTTGCCGGTACTACAGATATTACCCAGGGTCTTCCTCGTGTCGAGGAGCTTTTCGAGGCCAGGAAGCCAAAGGGACTTGCTATTATTTCTGAGATACCGGGAAAAGTTGAAGTCAGCCTGACAAAGAAGAAGAACGAGGTCATTGTTACAAATCCTGAAAATGGAGATACAAAGACATACCTCATTCCTTACGGCTCACAGATCAAGGTAGCAGACGGCCAGACAATCGCAGCAGGCGATCCGCTTACTGTAGGTTCTATCGATCCTCATGATATCTTAAATATCAAGGGAATCAGGGCTGTTCAGGATTACATCCTCCGCGAGGTACAGAGAGTTTACCGTCTGCAGGGCGTTGATATCAACGACAAGCATATCGAGATCATCGTTCACCAGATGATGAGAAATGTCATGATTGACCAGCAGGGTGATTCAAAGTTCATGCCTGGCCAGTCAGTAAATTATCTTGATTTCGAGGATGAGAACGAAGAACTTGAGAAGGAAGGCAAGTCTCCTGCAACAGGCGAGAGAATCCTTCTTGGTATTACGAAGGCATCTCTTGCAACGGATTCCTTCCTTTCAGCAGCATCCTTCCAGGAGACCACAAGAGTTCTCACGGATGCCGCAATCAAGGGCAAGGTTGACCACCTCGTTGGGCTCAAGGAAAACGTCATCATTGGAAAGATCATTCCTGCCGGTACAGGTATGAAGAGATACACTGACATCAAGCTGAATACAAGCTATAATTACAAAAATGAAGCAATCAGTGATGATGACAGTTCTGATGAAGTAATTGATGAATCTGCTTCAACAGAGGAATAAACATCTGCCGTAAATAAAAAAATCTTGACAATAGCAGATTGCGCTATTATAATAAATGAGTTTCTGACTTTAGGGATGACAGTGCTGTTATCCCTAAAGTTATGTTTGTTGGCATGTACGATCCGAAAGGATTTTACATATAAAATTTTTAGTTCAAGGAGGTGAAAATAATGCCGACATTCAACCAGCTAGTTAGAAAAGGAAGAAAGACATCTGTAAAGAAGTCAAACTCACCTGCACTTCAGAGATCATTCAACTCTCTCAAGAAAGTGTCAGTTGACAATCCTTCTCCTCAGAAGAGAGGCGTATGCACAGCTGTAAAGACTGCCACACCGAAGAAGCCTAACTCAGCACTTCGTAAGATCGCCAGAGTTCGTCTTTCAAATGGTATGGAAGTTACATCTTACATCCCTGGCGAAGGCCACAATCTTCAGGAGCACTCGGTTGTACTTGTCCGTGGTGGAAGAGTAAAGGATCTCCCTGGTACACGTTACCATATCATCCGTGGTACTCTTGATACTGCAGGCGTAGGCGATCGTAAGCAGGCACGTTCAAGATACGGTGCCAAGAAGCCTAAGGAGAAATAATTAATTTCTCAGTTACTTATTAATATTGGTTTTATGTTGACATTATTTTCGCTTTAGCGAATATGAATTCAGCATGAACACGTGAGTCACGTGAGTACCAATGAACTTAACCAGATTATAGTTAAGGAGGGAAGTTGACGTGCCGAGAAAAGGACATGTACAGAAGCGTGATGTGCTTGCAGACCCTTTATACAATAGCAAGGTCGTAACAAAGCTCATCAACAGCATAATGCTCGACGGCAAGAAAGGCGTTGCACAGAAGATCGTTTATGGTGCATTCGACCGCGTCGAGGAAAAGACCGGAAAACCGGCAATCGAAGTATTTGAACAGGCTATGAACAACGTTATGCCTGTTCTCGAAGTAAAGGCCCGCCGTGTCGGTGGTGCTACATACCAGGTACCTATTGAGGTTCGTGATGACAGACGTCAGGCACTTGGCCTCAGATGGCTTACCCAGTTTTCAAGGAAGAGATCCGAGAAGACTATGCAGGAGCGTCTCGCAGCAGAGATCATGGATGCTGCAAACAACACAGGCGCATCTGTAAAGAGAAAAGAAGAAATGCACAGAATGGCCGAGGCAAACAAGGCATTTGCGCATTACAGATTCTAATAGGAGGAAAAGATTTTGGCAGAAAGACAGTACCCGCTTGAGCGTACCAGAAATATTGGTATCATGGCTCATATCGATGCAGGTAAGACTACACTGACAGAGCGTATTCTCTTCTATACCGGTGTAAATTATAAAATCGGCGAGACTTATGAAGGTACATCTACAATGGACTGGATGGCTCAGGAAAGGGAACGTGGTATCACAATTACCTCTGCAGCTACTACCTGCCATTGGACAGAGCAGTACCAGAACAAGCCAAAGCCAGGTGCACTTGAGCACAGAATTAATATCATCGATACTCCTGGCCACGTAGATTTCACAGTCGAGGTTGAAAGATCTCTCCGTGTTCTCGATGGCGCAGTCGGCGTTTTCGATGCAAAGGGCGGCGTTGAGCCTCAGTCAGAGAACGTATGGCGTCAGGCTGATAAGTACAACGTACCTCGTATGGCTTTCGTAAACAAGATGGATATCTTAGGTGCAAATTTCTTCAACACAGTTGCAGAAATCGGCACAAAGCTTGGAAAGAACGCAGTATGCGTACAGCTTCCTATTGGTAAGGAAGACAATTTCCAGGGAATCATCGATCTCTTCGAGATGAAGGCCTACATTTACAATGATAAGCTTGGCGAGGATATCACAATTGAAGATATCCCTGATGAGTACAAGGATCAGGCTGAAGAATATCACGAAAAGCTCATTGAGCAGTGCGTAGAATTCGATGATGACCTTATGGAAAGATACCTTGAAGGCGAAGAACTTTCAGTTGATGAACTCAAAGCAGCACTTCGTAAGGGAACTATTTCAAATGAAGGCGTTCCTGTATTCTGCGGTTCAGCTCATCAGAACAAAGGTATCCAGAAGCTTATCGATGGCGTTATCGAATACATGCCTTCACCTGTAGATATTCCTCCATGCGAAGGAACAGATCTTGAGGGAAATGAAGTTCATGTTGAATCAACAGATGACGGTCCATTCGCAGCACTTGCATTCAAGATCATGACAGATCCTTTCGTTGGTCGTCTTGCTTACATCAGAGTTTACCGTGGTACCTGCAAGGCTGGTTCCTATGTATTAAACTCAACAAAGGGCAAGAAGGAAAGAGCTGGACGTCTCGTTCAGATGCATGCTGATAAGAGAAATGAAATTGACGAAGTATTCTCAGGCGATATCGCCGCAGTCGTTGGCTTCAAGTCAACATCTACTGGTGATACACTCTGCGATGAGCAGCATCCTGTCGTACTTGAGTCTATGGAATTCCCTGAGCCGGTTATCGAAGTTGCGATCGAGCCTAAGACAAAGAACGATCAGCAGAAGATGACAGACGCTCTTGTAAAGCTTGCTGAAGAGGATCCTACATTCAGAGCTCATACAGATGAGGAGACAGGTCAGACAATCATCGCCGGAATGGGCGAGCTTCACCTAGACATCATCGTTGACCGTATGAGAAGAGAGTTTAACGTCGAAGCAAACATCGGCGCACCTCAGGTTGCCTACAAAGAGACATTTACAAAGCCTGTTGATCAGGAATACAAATATGCAAAGCAGTCCGGTGGTCGTGGTCAGTATGGTCACTGTAAGGTTCGTTTCGAGCCGATGGATCCGAATGGCGAAGAGACATTCAAGTTCGAGTCTGAAGTCGTTGGTGGAAATATTCCTAAGGAATATATCCCAGCAGTCGGCGAAGGTATCGAAGAGGCAGCTCAGAGCGGTATTCTCGCAGGCTTCCCAGTACTCGGCGTTCACGCTGTCGTATACGATGGTTCTTACCATGAAGTCGATTCTTCAGAAATGGCCTTCCATATCGCAGGTTCTATGTGTTTCAAGGAAGCTATGCAGAAGGCAGCTCCCGTTATCCTTGAGCCTATCATGAAGGTTGAAGTTACCATGCCTGAGGAATACATGGGCGATGTCATCGGCGACTTAAATTCACGTCGAGGCAGAATCGAAGGTATGGACGATGTCGGAAACGGCAAGATCGTAAAGGCTTTCGTTCCGCTTGCTGAAATGTTCGGCTATTCTACAGATCTTCGTTCAATTACACAGGGCCGTGGAAACTTCTCAATGTTCTTCGAGAAGTATGAACCAGCTCCAAAGAACGTTCAGGACAAGATCGTAGCTGACAAGAAGGCTTAAAAGATTTTCATTGACAAAACAGCTGGATGTTTTATATAATATACGCTAGCTGTTTTAAAAGATTTTTATTATAAAAATGCCTTACAAAAGGTGATTTTTAGGAGGACAATTAATTATGGCAAAAGAGCATTTTGACAGATCTAAACCACATTGTAACGTTGGTACAATCGGTCACGTTGATCATGGTAAGACTACTCTTACCGCTGCTATCACAAAGGTACTTTCTGAGAGAGTAGAAGGTAACAAGGCAGAGGCATTTGATCAGATCGATAAGGCTCCAGAGGAAAGAGAGCGTGGTATCACAATTTCTACAGCTCACGTTGAGTATCAGACAGCAAATCGTCACTACGCACACGTTGACTGCCCAGGCCATGCTGATTACGTAAAGAACATGATCACTGGTGCAGCACAGATGGATGGTGCCATCCTCGTTGTTGCAGCTACTGATGGTGTTATGGCTCAGACAAAGGAGCATATCCTTCTTGCCCGTCAGGTAGGCGTTCCTTATATCATCGTATTCCTTAACAAGTGCGATATGGTTGATGACCCTGAACTTCTTGAGCTCGTTGAGATGGAAGTTACAGAGCAGCTTGAAGAGTATGGTTTCGAAGGCTGCCCTATCATCAAGGGTTCTGCATTCCAGGCACTTGAAGATGATACAAAGCCTGCACAGCTTGCTGATGGTTCACCTCTTGATCCAGAGAATCCAAACAAGAACTGGGGCGACTGCATTATGGAACTTATGGATACAGTAGATTCTTATATCCCTGATCCTAAGAGAGATAACGACAAGCCATTCCTTATGCCTGTTGAGGATGTATTCACAATTTCTGGTCGTGGTACTGTTGCTACTGGCCGTGTTGAGCGTGGTACAATCAAGGTTAATGAGGAAGTTGAAATCCTTGGTATTCGTTCTGACGTTGAGAAGTCAGTTGTTACTGGTCTTGAAATGTTCAGAAAGACTCTTGACTTCGCTGAAGCTGGTGATAACATCGGTGCCCTTCTTCGTGGTATTGATCGTGACCAGATTGAAAGAGGTCAGGTTATCGCAAAGCCTGGTACAGTTACCTGCCATCACAAGTTCAAGGCTCAGGTTTACGTACTGACAAAGGACGAGGGTGGTCGTCATACACCTTTCTTCAACAACTATCGTCCACAGTTCTACTTCAGAACAACTGATGTTACTGGTGTTATCACACTTCCAGAAGGTACAGAGATGTGCATGCCTGGTGATAACGTTGAGATGACAATCGAGCTCATCCATCCAGTAGCTATGGAGCAGGGTCTTACATTCGCTATTCGTGAAGGTGGCCACACAGTAGGTTCAGGAAGAGTTACTGAAGTCATAGAGTAATCCAAGTGAGAAGAACTATTTGAGTAAATAATAAACGGCTTTGGCATTTATTTGCCAAAGCCGTTTTTTTATTTTATGATAATATTGCAAAAATCCGTGCATTCGCCGAGAAATAAGTTTATAATATAAATTTATTATACAGATTTGGCATACTAGCATAGGGAGTGGCTCGAAGGATGAAGAAGATACTAGCAAAAATTTTTGCTATATTTCTTATTGTCATAACGGCAGTGGTATTAATTGCGTCTACAGGGATAAAGAAGCCTGGCGGAATTGTTGTTGATGACAGGATTACAACAGATGTATATGAATACAGGGGAACAAGGGAGCATTTTGATAATAATGTCTTTACGCCACCATCAAAGGGAAGCAATGTAATATTTACAATTGATCTTCCTGACGATATTGAAGATAATAATGTCCTGTGTTTTTTCAACTATAATTCAATTATTACAGTAAGTTACGAGAATAAAATCATATACGAATTTGGGCAGGACAATGTTAAAAAGGGATATTTGACCGGTCACAGCTGCCATCGTGTCATCTTGCCATCCGATGCCACAGGGCAGGTAAAAATTAAATTTCATCAGCTGGAAAATTATACAACAAGCCAGATTACGGGTGTCATGCTGATGCCGGCTTCTACTGCCTGGCTTTATCCAATAGCCACACCATGGAGACAGGTGCAGTTTTCGTTATTTATTATTTTCATACTGCTTTCTTTTATTACTTTGGTATTTTACACAATCATGTGGTTTAAGGGGTATGATTCCGTTCAGGGTATTGCCGAATCATTATTCTGCATAAGCCTGACCATTTGGGCTTTGGGATTTACCTCTTTGATTTTTGCACTTTCCGATGACAATTCAATCATTCCTTTTTCTGAATACGCCTCGCTTTACCTGGCACCATTATTCCTTTCCATCTATATGTATTTTGGCAGAAAAAAAGAGGGCTTTGACAAGATGGTATTTAGAATAATGGCAATATTTTATTTCGTATTATTCTGGATTGCGACGCTGTGGCAGTTATTTATTCCGACACATGATGGATACATAGAACTGCTAAATATCTGTCACACAAGTCTTCTCGTAGGTGCAGTTTTCATTATTATTTCAATAATAAAAAATAAGCATGAATATTCGTTAATCATGCGATATGGAATTATTCTTACACTATTGGTGTCTTTGACTGAAGTGGTAAGGGTACTGATGCTTAGAACTGGTCTTTCAAAGAAGTTTAGCCTTTATGTATTTACAGAATTAACCTTTACGCCATTTATTGTAATGGCTTTTGAACTGACTGTGATGCTGGATTATGCAATAAAAGTCTATAAGTCATATCAGGATAGGATTGAGGCAGAAAAATTTAAGACCCTGGCTTATTTTGACGGACTCACGGGATTAAAGAACAGGACAGCTTTTGACAAAATGGAGCGGCCTGTCCTGCAGAATGATGAGGCATATTCTCTTGCATTTATTGATGCAGATGGGCTTAAGGCAGCAAATGATATCTATGGCCATGAGACCGGTGATGAGCTGCTCAGAATCGTATCGAATGCGATACGTGATGGTTCAGACAAGAATGCATGCAGATCGTACAGATATGGTGGCGATGAATTTATCGTTGTTTCAGAAAGTAAAGAGCAGGTTGAGAATGCAATAAAGGAAATGCGTTCAAAACTTAAGGCTACAGACGACTATGAAATGCCTTTCGAAATCACGGCATCCGTTGGTCTAGTTGTCCGAAATGAAAAAGAAAAAACTACTATTGATGAAATAATAAAGGCCGCAGACAGCGCAATGTACGAAGACAAAGTAAAGAATAAGCGGACAAGAGAAAATGTTGTCGCAGAAATAAAGAAACGTGCACAGGTGTCGGAAGCAGGAGTATGAATACAGAACTCGAATTTTTAAAAGATGAAGTCAGATATGGCTTTTATGTGCCGACGGCTGTAAAGATGGCCTGGCTTGCAGAGCTTAAGGTATTAAAAGAAATCGACAGAATCTGTGATAGGCATAATATAAAGTATTTTGCAGACTGGGGAACGCTTCTGGGTGCAGTGCGTCATAGAGGCTTTGTGCCGTGGGATGACGACATGGATATCTGCATGCTTCGAGACGATTATGAGAAATTTATGGCGGTTGCAGATAAAGAACTCCCGGAAGAATTCCGGATCCAGAACTATGAGCGGCAGAAGGATCACTGGTTCTTTATCACAAGGATAGTTTCTTCGGAGCATATCTGTTTTGAAGAAGACTATCTTACGAAGTATCACAACTTCCCTTATATTGCAGGCGTGGATATCTTCCTCATTGATTATTTGTATGAAGATATAGAAGAAGAAAAAGCACGCGATGAGGAAGTAAAAGAAATACTTGCTGTCGCAGGAAAATTCACAGATCAAGCAGTGCTATCTGAAAATACGCTGATCATAGAACTGGAAAAATTCAGAAAAAAATATGGCGTGGAAATTCCATATGGTAATGGGGCATCAGAAAGAGAAACCGCGGTAGCCCTGTATAAGCTGGCCGAAAGCCAGATGGCACGTGTGCACAAGGAAGAGACTTCAAAGGTCGGCCAGATTTTTCCATGGGTACTGAAGAATTCTGAGGCCTCAAGACCGAAGGACTGGTATGAACATCCAGTCCGCCTGCCGTTTGAATTTACAACGATTCCGGTAGAAAGCGATTATGTGGCAGCAGTAACTAACCGATATGGAAATTATAAAGAAATACATAAGGTCTGGGGCGGACATATTTATCCATTTTTTGAATCCCAGAAGGAGAATCTGAAGAAAGTTCTTGATTTTGACCTTCCAGAATTCAAATTCGACCGGAAGATGACGGAAGAGCGCATGCGTCAGGGCTGTGATGAAGATGCTGAAGCAGCAAACCATAAGAAACAGGTGCTTTTTATCACAACCGGAGGGACTGAAGATGTAAATTTCTCCAGGGTCTACGAACGCTATTCCGGAATGGATGATGCAGATGTCTATGCATTGACGGTGCCGGTATTATTTAAAGATCCATATGGGGAAATCGTAACAGATGAAAAGAGGTATACAGAGGCAGAAAGCCAGTATACGGGAAGTGAAGCCGGTTTAACCGAGAATGATTATGAGATGATTAACTTTTCGTTTGAAGGCTTCTATTTTGACAGCATTTTCATTGAGGATCCATATGATGATGAGAATCCTGCACTTTCGATTCCACCACAGTTTTATTCTAAAAACCTGATTCCTTACTGCAAAAAGCTCATTTTCATAGAACCTTTTGAAATTGGAGATTTTACTGAAGAGGACAGAAATGACTGCCTGAATATGAGCTATTATGTTTCAACTCCGGGGATGGTTTATGCAGATGAAATCTGGGTTTCTTCAGAAAATACGAGGGAAAATTTTGTGCGGCATCTGACAGCATGGGCCGGGGATGATACAAAGGAATACTGGAAATATAAGATTAAAGCGGACAGGATTTCAGGTTGAGTTTTTAACTGGTGTCTGAATAGCAGTAAAGCAGTAATTTTGCGTACACCGATGAAGTCAATGTGGTTTTATGGCAGGAGGAAGGTTATGCATGAGGAAGAGATTCATTTAATAATTTTTGGGCTTTTTTGTCTTGGCCTGGTGCTGATGGGAATGTATGTGGGCTGAGCATGCAAGGCAGCATTTGATTTGCTATGGCATGGATAAACAGTAAATATAAAAATTCTGTTAACTTATGGCTATAGATTAAATTTTGTGCTATAATTTTATATCAGTGGCAGAATTCTCATGCCGCAGAGTTAATATCAGATTTTGGTTTTGGAGGTTAATATTATGAAATTTTTTAAGTGTGAGATGTGTGGAAACATTGTTGCAAAGCTTAATGAAGTAGGATGCAATCCAGCATGCTGCGGCAAGCCAATGAAGGAGCTCGTTCCTGGTGAGGTTGATGCTGCTGTTGAGAAGCATGTACCTGCAGTTTCAGTTGATGGATTTGTAGTAACTGTAAAGGTTGGCGAAGTTGAGCATCCTATGACAGACGCACATTACATCGAATTCATCGCACTTGAGACAAATCAGGGTGTTACTATAAAGAAACTTACACCTTCTGATAAGCCTGAAGCAGTATTCGCACTTGCAGATGGCGAGACAGCAAAGACAGCTTATGCTTACTGCAACCTTCACGGCCTTTGGAAGAAGGACCTTTAATTGAAGGACCATTAAGAAAGGGCAAAAATGGATATTTCAGACAGAATTAAATATGTAGGCTGCGATGACACGACGCTCGACCTTTTCGAAGGTCAGTATCCAATTCCTACAGGCGTTTCCTATAATTCATACATTATCTTTGATGAGAAGATCGTTGTCATGGATACAGTTGACAAGCGCGCAGGAGATGAGTGGCTGAAGAAAATCGAGGCAGCCCTTGACGGAAAGACCCCGGATTACCTTGTCGTACAGCATCTTGAGCCGGATCATTCTGCTAATATTGCAGCACTTGCTGACAAGTATCCTGACATGCAGCTTGTAGGCTCGGTGAAGACGAAGGCTATGCTTCCACAGTTCTTTGACAAGGACTATTCAGACAGGATGCTTGCCATGAAGGAAGGCGATGTCCTCGATCTTGGAAAGGACAAGCTTCATTTCGTAATGGCTCCTATGGTTCACTGGCCAGAGGTCATGGTTACCTACGAAGAGAAGGAAAAGGTGCTTTTTGCAGCTGACGGTTTCGGATGCTTCGGTGCACTTTCCCTTCACGACAAGTGGACAGAGGATGACTGGCTTGAAGAGGCCAGAAGATATTACCTCAATATCGTTGGAAAATATGGCGCACAGGTTCTTCAGCTTCTGAACAAGGCAGCAGGCCTTGATATTGCAAAGATTGCTCCGCTTCACGGACCGGTTCTTACAGAAGACCTTGGCTTCTACATTGGGAAATATCAGGTATGGGCTTCATACGAGCCAGAAGAATCTGCCATCTTCATGCCTTATGCATCAGCGCACGGCCATACAAAGGCAGAGGTTCTCCGCTTCGCAGAGGAGCTTAAGGAAGCCGGCGAGACGGTCGTTCCTTTCGACCTTACGAGAAATGACGTAAGTTATGCAGTTGAGAAGGCTTTTGAATATGACAGAATGATTCTTACCTCTATTACATACGATGCGAGCATCTACCCTGCAGCAGAGGATTTCATTTATCACCTCGAGATCAAGAACTACCAGAACAGGAAGGTCGGTCTCATCGAAAACGGCTCATGGGCTCCGTCAGCCGGCAAGAAGATGAAGGAACACTTTGAGAAGATGAAGAACATCACACTTGCAGAGCCAATAGTCACAATCAAGACGACAAGGAAGCCTGCTGATCAGGAAGCTTTTACGGCACTCATGAACGCTATGAAGAACTAATCATTACAAAAGAAATTATGAATACCACATATCATTAAAGGTATGTGGTATTTTTGCGCTTATTTTTTCTTGAAATTATGTAAAAATACCCATACAATACCATCTGGTGCAAATGTCACATTTCTATTTTGAATGATAATGTGGCGGCAGGCAGAAAATGAAAATATGGAGTGAGCAATGACAAATTTTAAATTGAAGATAGAATTCGACGGCACGCGTTATTACGGCTGGGAGCGGCAGCCAAATAAGGACACAATTCAGGGCAAGCTTGAAGACGTGCTTGCAAAAATGTGTCCGGATATGGATCCAAAGCCGGAGGTTATCGGTGCAGGCCGTACGGATGCTGGCGTTCATGCGAGGGCGATGATTGCAAATGTCCATCTGGAAACGAATATGGATGCCATCAAGATCCGCGACTACATAAACAAATTCCTCCCGGATGACATTGCGGTGATCGCAGTCCGTCCGGTTTCAGACAGGTTCCATGCGAGATATAATGCGAAGCGAAGGAGCTACAAATATACCATTTTTGACGGACCGGTAAAGCCTGTATTCAATAGAAAATATTATACTAGGCTTGACGTGGCGCTTAATAAGCCTGGCTCGACAGAAGATGTCCTTGATGTAGACCTCATGAATGAGGGTGCAAAATATCTTCTTGGCGAGCACGACTTCAAGAGCTTCTGTGGAAATCCCCACATGAAGAAATCTACAGTCAGGACTGTTGATGAACTTACAATCAGGCGAAGCAAGGGCTATGTTTATGTCGACATCAGCGCTGACGGTTTTCTTCAGCACATGGTTCGAATCATAGTCGGGACACTTATTGATGTAGGTCTTGGGAAGATTCCGCCGGAAAGAGTTCAGGAGATTCTTGAGGCAAAGGACAGAAAGGTGGCAAGCCCTACAGCTCCTGCTGACGGACTTGCGCTGATGACGGTTGAATATTAATCTTTGGTTCTGTGAAAGTTCGCAGGTATTTGATCCTTGGTATGAATATCAGCTTTCGACATAATAAAAATAAAGCCGGGTGAAATTTAAACAAATTTCATCCGGCATTTTTGTTGACTATTTTTGACCGAAAATGATTGAAATTGACCGAATATGAGAATATAATGACAACTGTTGAACGAAATTGATTGAAAAGCAAAGAAATGGGGATGCTTTTCTAGCAGAATTAGCGATTTGAAATCTGTAAAAAAGTTTAAATCAATTTAAAACAAGGGGTTATATTTTGATACAGGAAGAGCGGTTTTCAAGAATCTTAAATGAAGTGAATATGAGCGGTACTGTCACAGTGCAGGAACTGAAGGTTTCACTTGGTATTTCAGAATCCACCATTCGACGGGATTTGACCGAACTTGACCGGAAAGGAAGACTTCTTAAGGTCAGAGGCGGTGCAGTCTCAAATGAGAATGGGTTAGTTTCACAGGATTTTGGCGTAGACATAAGGGAAGCACAGAATGTCGCAGCAAAGCGCTTGATTGCAGCCTATGCAGCTTCTCTTATTACTGATGATGATTTCGTATACATTGATGCTGGTACCACTACTGAATTACTTTGCAGGGAGCTTGAAAACTGCTCGGCCCATTTTGTTACAAACGGTCTTTCACAGGCAAAGGTCTTAGCCCAGAAGGGCATGAAGGTTTTCGTACTTGGCGGTGAATTCAAAGCAAAGACCGAGGCCATTGTCGGAGAGGAAACATTATCTTCCCTTGAAAAGTACAATTTCACAAAAGGCTTTTTCGGAGCAAATGGCATCACGAAGGAGCGCGGTTTTATGACACCGGAGATGAAGGAAGCGGCAGTGAAGAAGAGTGCAATGGGACGCTCACTTGAATCATTCGTCATTGCGGATTCTTCAAAATTCGACAGAGTGTCCTCAGTTTCCTTTGGGTCATTCGACGATGCAGTCATTATTACAGATGAAATAAAAAAGAAATATAAAGGCATGAAAAACATTAGAGAGGTGAAAGCATGATCTACACAGTCACATTCAATCCATCACTTGACTACATCGTTACGGTCGATGACCTGAAAATCGGCGAAGTAAATAGAACAAGTGAAGAGTTCATGTTTCCAGGCGGCAAGGGTATTAATGTTTCAATAGTTCTGAAGAATCTCGGCACAGATTCTATTGCGCTTGGCTTCATGGCAGGTTTTACGGGAAAGGAAATCGAAAGGCTCCTCGATGAGCAGAACGTACACAGCGACTTCATTCCAGTTGACGAGGGTATTTCCCGAATCAATGTTAAGCTCAGGAGCCATGAAGAGACAGAAGTAAACGGCATGGGACCAGCCATAAAAGATAAGGACATAAAGACGCTTTATGACAAGCTCGATAAATTAGTTTCCGGCGATACACTTATTATTTCAGGAAGCATTCCTTCGGTAATGCCAGGAACAATGTACGAGGACATCATGGAGCACCTCGAAGGCCGCGGCATCAGGATCGTAGTTGATGCGACGAGAGATCTTCTTACAAATGTGCTGAAGTTCCATCCATTCATGGTAAAGCCGAACAATCACGAGCTTGGCGAAATCTACGGCGTAAAGCTTACGACAAAGGAAGAGACGATTCCTTATGCAAAGAAGATGCAGGAAGCTGGTGCAGTAAACGTACTCGTTTCCATGGGAAATAATGGTGCACTTCTTGTGGCAGAGGATGGCACGGTTTATCAGTCTGATACGCCTGGCGGCGAAGTAAAAAATACGGTCGGCGCTGGCGATTCAATGGTAGCAGGTTTTGTCGATGGATACCTCCGCACAGGCGATTATGAGAAAGCCTTCTATGAAGGTCTCTGCACAGGATCTGCCTCAGCATATTCTGATTTCCTTGCTACAAAAGATGGGGTTAATTTCCTTCTTAAGAAAATTGGCAGAGAGACATTCTGACGTCAGGCGGAAAGCCGGGCGCCGCCGGAAAGTAATGCCGGGGAAAGCAATATCACGGCAAGACAATAATGATATTTAGAAGCCAGGGACTTCTACATATAATATCTTTCAATGATGAAAGATGAATACAAAATAGTACTGGATCAAAAATCTGCTTTGAGGGGCAGCAGTTTAGATCACGAAAGGGGAATTTATGAGAGTAAGAGATCTGCTTTCAGCCGAGTCCATCGAATTAAAGGGCGAAGCTAAAAGTAAGGAAGAGGTCATCAAGAAGATGGTTGACCTCATGGTAAAGCAGGGCAATATCAATGACCGCGATACTTACGAGAAGGGCGTATTCGCCCGTGAGGAAGAATCCACGACAGGAATCGGCGATGGTATCGCAATTCCTCACTGCAAGTCTGATTCAGTTTCAAAGCCGGGACTTGCCGCAATGGTACTTCCGGACGGAGTAGATTACGACTCACTTGATGGTGAGCCGGCAAACCTTATTTTCCTTATTGCAGCACCAAATACAGAGGACAATGTCCATCTGGAGGTTCTGTCAAGGCTTTCCGAATTACTTATGAATCCGGATTTCGTTTCTGCTCTGAAGAACGCAAAGACAAAGGAAGAATTCCTTTCCGTCATCGACGAGGCAGAGGCAGACAAGAAGGAAGAGGAAATTGCAAAAGCAGGCCAGGACGCAGGCGCAGCAATTCTTGCTGTTACCTCCTGCCCGAACGGAATTGCCCACACCTATATGGCTGCTGAGGCTATCCAGAAGGCCGGCGAGAAGCTTGGCATCAAGGTTAAGGTAGAGACCAGAGGCTCAGGCGGAGCAAAGAATGTCCTTACGGATGATGAGATCAAGAATGCAAAGGCCATTGTCATTGCAGCTGATGCTAAGGTTCCGATGGACCGTTTTGATGGCAAGAAGCTCATCAATGCTTCTGTTGCCGATGGTATTCACAAGGCTGAAGAGCTTGTGACAAAGGCAGACAAGGGCGACGCTCCGGTTTACCATTCAGCAAACAAGGGTGAGAAGGGCGAAGAAAAATCAAGTGGCGGCTCAGTCGGACATCAGATTTATACACATCTCATGAGCGGCGTCGGCCACATGCTTCCATTCGTCATTGGCGGCGGTATCTTAGTTGCCATCGCATTCCTGATTGATACAATTGCAGGCTATGGCGCTACAGGCGGCAGCAACTTTGGTAACATGCTTCCGCTTTCATCCTTCTTTAAGTATGTCGGTGGCCTTGCAATGGGCATGATGGTTCCTGTACTTGCAGGTTACATCGCATACTCCATCGCAGACAAGCCCGGACTTGCAGTAGGTTTCCTTGGCGGTCTTCTTGCATCAAATGGTAATGCACTTGCCAGCGACTTCGTATGGGGCCAGGATGGAGCAAGTCCTCTGGGCGGCTTCATGCAGTTTATTGACAATTTCGGATTTACCCACAGTGGCAATACCGTTTCCGGTTTCCTTGGTGGTATCGTCATCGGCTTTGTTGCAGGCTACTTAGTACTCTGGCTTGAAAAGATTACAGAGGGCATGCCAAAGTCACTTGACGGCATCAGGCCGATGCTTATTTACCCAGTAGTAGGTTCATTCCTCGTAGCTGTTCTGATGGTCTTCATCTTCAACCCTCTGATCGGACTTATTAATACTGGCCTTTCAGCAATGCTTACAGGCCTTGCAAATTCAGGACTGATCTGGCTCTTAGGTCTTATCCTCGGCGGCATGATGGCAGTAGATATGGGCGGTCCTATCAACAAGGCAGCTTACGTATTTGGTACAGGCATGCTTTCACAGGCAGCTGATTACTTAAAGGACGGTGCAAGTACAACAGATCCTAAGGTTCAGGCTTGCTACATCGCAATGGCAGCAGTTATGGTCGGCGGCATGGTTCCTCCAGTAGGTATCGCACTTGCAACACGCATCTTCCCGAAGAAGTTCACAAAGGCTGAAAGAGATACATGGGTTTCGAACCTTGTCATGGGCGCATCCTTCATTACTGAAGGTGCAATCCCATTCGCAGCAGCAGATCCAGGCCACGTCATCCCTGCAACTTTCGCAGGCGCAGCTGTCGCAGGACTGATTTCAGCAGCTTTCGGATGCACACTCATGGCTCCTCACGGCGGTGTCTTCGTATTCGCAACCGTAGGTCATGCAGGCTTCTATTTACTAGCTTGGTTAATTGGTTCACTTGTAACCTGTTTCTTACTTGGCATCTTAAAGAAGAATGCTGATGAAATGTAATATTTAGGAGGCAAAAATGAAAGAATTTACGTACACAATCACAGATCCAGAAGGCATCCACGCAAGACCAGCCGGCCAGTTTGTCAAGGCCTGCGCATCCTATCCATGCGACATCAAGATCGCAAAGGATGGCAAGGAAGTTAACGCAAAGGGAATCCTTGGCATTATGTCCCTCGGCGTAAAGCAGGGCCAGGAGATCACAGTAAAGGTTTCCGGTGACAAGGAAGACGAAGCTGCAGCTGAGCTTGAAGCATTCTTAAAAGCAAACCTTTGATAATTTTTCAGGCAGTGCATGTCAGAATGCACTGTCTGATGATCTGTATGCAGCATCGCATACAAAATAAGAATTGTAAGTGGCGCTTTTAGATGAGAGGCGCATGATAAAATAAAAAGGAGAGGAAAAATGACGGAATATCAGGGAAAGAGCGCATTTTCAGGCGTTGCTATTGGAAAAATCTATGTTTTCAGCAAGGGCGAAAGCATCATCCGAAGAACCAGAATCGAGGATAAGGAAGCCGAGAAGAAGCGGTTCGATGACGCCAAAGATCTGGCAAAGGAGCAGCTCAATGGACTTTATGAGAAGGCAATGAAGGAAGTCGGCGAGACAAGTGCAGCAATTTTTGAGGCACACAGGATGTTCCTTGAGGACCCGGGTTATCTTGATTCTGTTTATTCCATGATTGCAAATGAAGGCATCAATGCAGAATTTGCGGTTGCAACGACAGGTGATAATTATGCTGAAATGCTTGCTGCAATGGATGACGACTACATGCGAGCAAGAGCCGCCGATGTCAAAGATGTTTCAAACAGGGTCATTTCCATTCTTCAGGGCGTTTCCGCAAATGGTCTTGATTCAGATGAGCCGGTCATTCTCCTTGCAGATGATCTTGCTCCTTCTGAGACAGTCCAGTTTGATAAGTCAAAGATTCTTTCCTTTGTAACCCGCCACGGCTCGATGAATTCACATACCTCCATCCTTGCCAGGATGATGGGGATTCCGTCCCTAATTACTGTTGATTACGATGCATCGACAGTAAATGGCAAGATGGGAATCGTTGATGGCTATAAGGGCATCCTCATTGTAGAGCCTGATGATGATACCATTGCAAAGTACCAGGCACAGAAAGAAGAGGATGACCAGAAGAAGCAGCTCCTCCAGAGCCTCAAGGGACAGAAGAATGTGACGCTCGATGGTCACGAGATCAATGTCTATGCAAATATCGCAGGACCGAAAGATATCGGCTCTGTTCTCGATAATGATGCAGGCGGAATCGGTCTTTTCAGGTCAGAGTTTCTTTATCTTGAAAGTGACACCTATCCTACAGAGGATGAGCAGTACGAGGCATATAAGAAGGTCGTACAGATGATGGCTGGAAAGGACGTCATCATCAGAACGCTTGACATCGGTGCCGACAAGCAGTGTGATTATTTTAATCTTGATAAAGAAGAAAATCCGGCACTTGGCTTCAGGGCAATCCGTATCTGCCTGAAGCGTCCGGAAATTTTCAAGACACAGCTCCGTGCCATTTACAGGGCAAGCTATTTCGGTTCTGTCGGAATTATGTTCCCTATGATTACCTCGGTCGATGAAGTCCGTCAGATAAAGAAGATCGTCGAAGAAGTAAAGGCAGAACTTGACAGCGAAGGCATTGAATATGGCGATGTAGACCTCGGCATTATGGTAGAAACACCGGCCGCAGTCTTCGAGAGTTTCGAACTTGCAAAGGAAGTCGATTTCTTCTCAATCGGAACAAATGACCTCACGCAGTATACATTAGCATGCGACAGGCAGAACCCGAATCTCACAGACTTTGCAGATCCGCATAGCCCTGCCGTGCTGAAAGCCATCCAGATGACTATTGAAAACGGCCACAAGGGCGGCGCATGGGTAGGCATCTGCGGCGAGCTTGGCGCAGATACAGAACTCACAGAGACCTTCCTCAGAATGGGCGTTGACGAGCTTTCGGTTTCGCCGTCGAGGGTTCTTGCCGTAAGGGATGCCGTAAGAAAAGTAGATCTTTCAAAGTATTATTAATTGACAATCTGGTGGTAAAATATGGGATAGTGTCAAATACCCCGCAGCAGTCTAAGGGGTATTTGACCCCGCGGCCGTCGCAAAATGTATATGCAAGCATATCCACTTTGCTCGTGGCTTCGCGAGAATAAACGTGGCTGCCACCAGAGAATGATCTCCAGTTTAATGAATCATTAGACTGGAGTTTTTTTATGTGTATAGAAACAGCGGTTTCACAAAATGTACCCGGTTTGGCAATAAATTGTACAAAGTACTGTCACAGAAATAAGAAAAAATAATCACAGTTATATCAATTTCAAAACACACTTCTATCACATATTTCCTGTAATATTACGGCTGTAAATGAAACAGAAGTACATTTTTCGGGAAAGGAAGATGTTTTATGGATAATTTTGATGATTTCGGTTCTGGGAATTATGGTCAGAACAGATACAATAATTCAAATGGCCAGGGTACTGGCAGTCCATATGGTGCATCGCAGAACAATAATGCCTATGGACAGAATTCAAATCCATACGGAAGCCAGATGAATGGAAACGGCATGAATGGCAGCAGGTACAATGCCAATGCTGCCTATACGCCATATTCCGGAGGAAAGCAAAAAAAGCCGAAGACAAAAAAGCCGCATCCTATGGCAAAGAAATTCGGCACGGCTGTTGCAATCGCATTGGTATTCGGTCTTGTAGCAGCGCTGATGTTCCAGGGCACATCCTATGTTTCTGAGAAGATATTAGGAAAGGATACTGCATCGACAGTGACGACTACGGATTCTTCAGACGGCAGCAGCGACAGTTCAGACACGCATAAGACACTTACAAAGAGCTCTGGCAAGATCGATGCGACGAAAACATCTACAGCTACGACTGTCAATAATGTTTCAGATATTGTGACAAACGTTATGCCTTCCATCGTCCAGGTTACGAATGCATCGCTTACAGAATACAGAAGCTTCTTCAATGAGACCTATTCTGTACCGACAGTCTCTGCAGGTTCAGGCATCATAATCGCCGAAGATGGGGATTATATTTATATAGCTACAAACAACCACGTCATATCAAACAGCCAGAAGATCACGATTACATTTTCAGATGACAGCGCTGTAGAAGGCGAGGTCCAGGGCGCTGACGAAAGTTCAGATCTTGCAGTCGTAAAGGTAAAGCTTTCAGACCTTTCAGACACGACACTCAGCACGATTAAGGTCGCCACGATAGGTGATTCCACAAAGGTAAAGGTCGGCGATTCTGCAGTAGTCATTGGTAATGCGATGGGTTATGGCCAGTCAGTCACTACAGGTGTCATCAGTGCCCTGAACCGTGAGGTTTCCATCCAGGCAGATGATGGAACGACTATTTCAAACAAATTAATGCAGACTGATGCCGCAGTAAACCCTGGCAATTCCGGCGGCGCACTTCTCAATATGAATGGTGAAGTCATCGGTATTGTTTCTGCAAAATATGTCAACACAAATGCCGAGGGTCTTGGCTATGCGATCCCGATTTCAAATGCCGAGTCCATTATTGAGGACCTGATGAATGGCCAGTCAGTTTCATCAGACACGCAGGAAGCATCATCTGGCAACAGTGCACAGACTGCCTACATCGGAATAGCAGGAGTCGACATTTCGCTTAGTGCATCAAGTACCTACAATATGCCTGAGGGGGTTTATGTCGCAAAGGTAATGTCCGGTTCAGGTGCAGAAAAGGCCGGCATCGAAAAGAAGGATGTCGTCACTGCCATCAATGGAAATTCGATTTCCTCTATGGAAGAGTTGTCAAGCTACCTTCAGAATTACAATCCTGGTGATACCGTGAAACTTACCGTAGCCAAATATTCAGACAATTACAATACTACGCAGGTAGATGTTACGCTTACTGAAAAACAGTAATACTTATTTGCTTAACTTACTAACTCTTTTCTCCTTCATAACACTTTTCTATTTTAAGAGTCCGGGAAAACCCGGGCTCTTGTTTTTTAATAAAAGGGCCGTTTCCTTGATGCTTGGCTTACTCTGTGATACAGCTATAAAAATTTCGCATGGGGTTTCGTGAAAATTAATCATTTTAATATTGACGAAAAGTTAAATTAATATTAATATAAAGTTAATTTTAGTTATTTTTTATGAACGGGGGTTAAAATGGCTGAAAGACGAAAGAAGGTGCGGCTTCAGGATATCGCTGAAGCGGTTGGCACCAGTACGGTTACTGTTTCAAATGCCCTGAATGGCAAAACGGGGATGTCACCAGAACTTCGGGCTCAGATCACAGAAAAAGCAAAGGCAATGGGGTATCCGGTAAAGAAAGAAAATCCGGAACCTAAGCTTATCATTAGAAATACTGATTATATTGCGAGCCTGGCCATAGGGGTGGTCGTTTCCAAATTTTTTATTTCAGTGGGGACTTCATTTTACTGGGAAATCTATCAGCAGATCGTCAAAAAAGCTTCAAGCTACAATGCATTCACTATGATCGAAATCATAGACGAGGAAAATATGAAGCCGGGGCAGCTTCCAAAATGCGTTACATCCGGGAAGAATAATGCCATCATTATCCTTGGAAAAATGAATGTCGATTTCATCAGGAACATCATTAATTATTCAAAGGTTCCGGTACTTACGCTCGACTATTATAATCCATCATTGAGCTGCGATTCAGTTCTTTCGGACAATGAAGGCGGCATGTACCTGACGACAAAATGCCTGATTGACAATGGACACAGGGATATTGCATTTGTCGGGGACACTTCTGAAAACGGGAATTTCCGTGAAAGGCTCATGGGTTACGAGGATGCCTTAAAAGAGGCTGGGATTCCGATGAGAGAAGAATGGATATTAAACGATAGGACCAGCGACCTTGGCAGGGCAGCACTGAAGCTTCCGAAGGAAATGCCTACCGCATTTGCATGCAGCGGTGATTATTCTGCGGGGATACTATATAATGAACTCTGCGCGAAAGGACTGAAGGTGCCGGAGGATGTTTCGGTCTCTTCGTATGATGATTTCCTTTTCGGAAATCCGTTCGGCAGGCATTTGACGACCTTTCATGTACCGATGGACAGGATGGCATCCGACTCTGTAAAGATACTTCGGCAGAAAATCGTTGGAACTGTTCCGGTAAACAATTTTATCAGGATCCATCTTCCAGGATATATGGTCATCAGGGATTCTGTAAAGAATATGAATGAGGAATAATATGGGTAAAAAAGTAAAAATGGCAGATATTGCTGACAGGCTCGGCGTCAGCACGGTCACTGTCTCAAAGGCACTCAGCGGGAAAAGCGGTGTATCCGATTCATTAAGGGAGAAAATAGAAAGCCTTGCAGATGAGATGGGTTACGAGAGGGAATTTCGTGAAATTCCCGAACAGGCCGTTTCGATCGGTGTCATCGTTGAGGAACGCTATGTGCGAGCAGAACAGTCCTTTTACTGGAATCTTTACCAGGTGCTTTCCGGAGAGGCAATCAGCAAAAATGCTTCCGCATATATTGAAGTGATAACTGAAGAAACGGAACAGAATTTAGCCCTTCCAAAGCTCGTTGAAGACAGCCGTATTGACGGACTCATCATAATGGGTACGTTTTACAGGAATTACAGGGAGTTTCTAAAGGAAAATGTGGCTATACCGATTATTTTCCTGGATGCGGACTCGGGTGATTCGACCTTCGATTCCGTGATGACCGACAATATTTTAGGCGGCCTTCAGATGACGAACTATCTCTTTGAAAAAGGCTACAAAAAAATAGGCTATGTCGGTAAGCTTGATGAAACAGACAGTATTGATGACAGGTTTTTAGGCTTCATGAAGTCCAGCATCATTCATCATGCAAAGCCTGTATGGAAATGGAATATCCCGGACCGCGATGAAACAGGCCGCATATTTTCACCTGACGAATGGAAGATAGACTATGATGATATTCCGGATGCGTTTTTCTGCAACTGCGATGTCGCAGCGATTTCGCTGGTGAAAAGATTCCAGAATGATGGGCTGAAGGTGCCGGAAGACATTGCAGTCGCCGGTTTCGATAATTATATTATGGGCGGCCATGATGAATTCCTCACGACCTACGCCATCTCTTCAGAGCTTATGGCAAAGCGTGCAATCCACATCATGCTTAATAAAATAAGTGACAGCTCGTATCTTACAGGAAAATTCGTACTGGGCGGTCAGATCATTGTCAGAAGATCAGCGTGAAAAATATAGTATTTAATATGGCCGGGGTTAAATAACCCCGGCTATTTTAATGTAATTTAAGAAAATATCCAGACAGATTTCCACATTTAATTTAAGTAAAAATTAATCAAGCAAACAGGCAAAATACCAATAATAATCCGTATTTTGCCGATAAAAACGAAAGAAAACGGAATTTACTAAAATAGTTTCCACACCATTTGGTGAAATATGCACAAAACCCAAAGGAAAAATATAGATATTTCTTACAAAGTAAATTTTATTAAGTTAAAATTGTTGACACCAAAGTAAATATAATGATAATTAATCAGTTAACTTAAATTTACTTAAAAATTCACCTGGCAGGAAGCCTTACGAGGGGCTTAAGGAGCCGGGGAATCAAAGAAAGGAAGGTAAAGTAAATATGAGTAAGAGGGTTATTAACAAAGCCATGACACTCGCACTGACAGGTGCTATGGCCATTTCGCTTGCAGCATGTGGCGGCACGACGAGCAGCACAGGTGATGCAGCAAGCGATGGGGGATCATCAGACTCCACAAAGACAGAGAGCTCTGACAGCAATGCAAGTGCTTCAGGCGTTCTTCAGTACAAGGACATTGAGCTTGGCACGACAGGAACAGACATCAAGACATCAATCAAGCTTCTCACAAACAGAACAGATATGCTTGAAGATGACTATGCTGGTACAAGCTACAAGCAGTACATTGCAGAGTTCAACAAGATGTATCCTGACATCGAAGTAAACGTTGAAGGCATCACAGATTATGCTGAGGATTCACTCCTGAGACTTCAGGGTGGTGAAGACTGGGGCGATATCATGATGATTCCTGCAGTTGCAAAGGAAGATCTTTCAACATACTTCACACCTTATGGTACCAAGGATGATGTTTCAAAGGAAGCAAAGTACATCAATACATGGACATACCAGGGTGAGACCTATGGTATTCCTTGTACAGCAAATGCACAGGGTATTGTTTACAACAAGAGAGTATTCAAGGATGCAGGAATCGATGCACTTCCTACGACACCAGATGAATTCATCGCAGATCTTCAGAAGATCAAGGACAATACAGATGCAATTCCGCTTTACACAAACTATGCAGCAGGCTGGACATTAGGCGCATGGGATGCATTCAGCAGTTGATCTTCAATTTCGCATTCAGGAATGCTAATACCGAAGATGAAACATTTGCGGCAAAGAAGAAGCACATGAAAGAAATGAAAAATAGAAAGAAGGCAAGAGCATGAGTAAGGATAAAGTAATTCAGCCGGCTGGAGAAGGTACGGTAGCTTATGTAAAGGCAAAAAAGCATTACTCTGTAGCACAGATTGTCTGGATTGTCATCAAGTATTTTTCAGTAGCATTCTTCTCATTCCTTGCAGTGCTGCCAATTGCCTCAGTCGTAATCACAGCATTCAAGACAGATGCGGAATACCAGAGCACAAGCGTTATGACACCGCCTGCTACATGGTTCAATTTCTCGAACTTTGCAAGAGCCTGGGAAAAGGCAAACATGGGAAGGGCATTCCTTAATTCCTTTATCATCGTTGTCTGCGTACTTGGTGTTTCAATCATCATCGGCTCACAGCTTGCCTATATACTGAACCGCTTCAAATTCCCAGGAAATAAGATTATCCGTTCAGCATTCTACTTTGCATCTCTCCTTCCTGCAGTTGCTATGCAGGTCGCAGTATATGAGATCATGGTAAAGCTTCATTTCGTAAATACGCTATATGGTTACATCATCATGATGTGCGGCACAGATGTCATTTCAATCTACATCTTCATACAGTATTTTGAAAACATCCCTGTTTCGCTGGATGAGTCGGCAATTATTGATGGCGCAAATTATTGGACAATTTACTGGAAGATATTGCTTCCTCTCCTGAAACCAGCTATAGTTACAGTATGTATACTTAAAGGTGTTGGAACATACAACGAATACTACTGTGCACAGCTGTACTTACAGGATAAGCAGAAGCTCTGTACTGTATCTACATCGCTTTATACCTTCACCGGACCTTTAGGTAACAGATACAATCTGATCTGCGCTGGTGTTATCATTTCATTCATTCCGATTCTTCTCATCTTCATTGTATGCCAGAAGCAGATTTACAACGGAATTGCTGCTGGTGCAGTGAAAGGTTAATTATGATAAAGCAGATTTTCAAGAACGAAGTCAAAAATCACTTAGTACTGGACATTATTCCATTCTGGGAAGCGCTCCGTGATGATGAATACGGCGGCTTCTATGGCTACAAGGATTTCAATGGAAATGTCGATAAAAATTATGATAAGGGCTGCATCTTAAACAGCCGGATTACATGGTTTTTTTCAGAAGCTTATCTCCTCCTTAGAGATGATGTTCTCCTTCAAAATGCAAGGCACGGTTATGAATTTCTAATGAACCGCTGCCTTGACAAGGAGAACGGCGGAGTTTTCTGGTCTGTCACATACGATGGAAAGCCAGCTGACACAACCAAGCACACATACAATCAGGGTTTTGCAATATATGCACTTTCCACATATTATGAAGCAACTGGTGAGAGGAAAGCACTGGATACCGCATTTGATATTTACAATATCATCGAATCAAAATGCAGGGACGAGGGCGGATATCTTGAAGCCTTCAAGATAGATTTCACACCGGAGTCCAATGAGAAGCTTTCCGAAAACGGCGTCATGGCGACCCGTACCATGAATACGCTGCTTCATGTATTTGAAGGCTATTCAAGGCTATATAAGGTGACGAATGATGAAAGGGTTGCAAAGAGCCTGAAGGAAATCCTGGATATATATTCTTCGAAGATTTTTAATCCTGAAAAGCACAGGCAGGAGGTTTTCTTCGACCACGATTATCATTCACTCATTGATCTGATTTCATACGGACACGATATCGAGTCCGCCTGGCTCATCGATGAAGGCACAAAGATTCTTGGCGATAAGAGATATATCCATATGATCAGTCCCCTGATGGATGAGCTCTGTACGAATATTTACGAGACGGCTTTCGACGGGCATTCGCTTCCGCAGGAATGCGAAAACAGAAAGGTAAATGAAGACCGCGTCTGGTGGGTTCAGGCAGAGACGATTAACGGATTCCTGCATTATTACCTGAAGTACCCGGGACATGTCGAGTACCTTTCCGCAGCACAGAATGTCTGGGATTACATCAAGAAAAATATGATGGACAAAAATAATGGCAACGAATGGTACTGGCTTCTTGACAAGGATGGCCATCCGTACACAGACAAGCCGATTGTCGAGCCATGGAAGTGCCCATACCATAATGGCAGAATGTGCATAAAAGTGCTAAAGGATTTATAAGAAAGAGAAAAAGATGGCAAAATTACATCCGAATTATTATATGCTGAAGGCTCGTCAGGAAGAGCTCATAAGCAGAAAGAATAATGTCAATACAGACTTTTACAATGGCATTTTCGAGAGATACGAAAACCCGGTGCTTACCAGGGATCACGTTCCGGTAGAGTGGAGATACGATCTGAATCCTGAGACAAATCCATATTTTGAGGAGCGTCTCGGAATTAATGCAGTCATGAATCCGGGTGCGATTTATCTTGACGGAAAATATTATCTGATGGCACGTGTTGAGGGTGCTGACAGAAAGTCTTTCTTCGCACTTGCAGCTTCTGACAATGGCGTTGATAATTTCAGATTTCTTCGTCCAATCGTTCTTCCGGACACATGTCCTGAAGAGACCAATGTCTATGACATGAGGCTCACACAGCATGAGGATGGCTATATCTATGGCGTCTTCTGCTCAGAGAGCAAGGACACCTCTTCAAACGATCTTTCTGCAGCAGTTGCCGCAGCAGGCATCGTCCGCACGAAGGATCTCGTAAACTGGGAAAGACTTCCAAATCTTGTGACACTTCATTCTCCACAGCAGAGAAATGTCGCATTACATCCTGAATTTGTAAATGGAAAATATGCCTTTTATACAAGGCCGATGGATGATTTCATCGAGACAGGCTCAGGCGGAGGCATCGGCTTCGGACTCTGCGATGACATCACACATGCGGTCATTGATGAAGAAAAGATGACATCAATCCGCCGTTACCATACGATCACAGAATCAAAGAATGGTGAGGGCGCGGTTCCTATAAAGACAAGCAAGGGCTGGATTCACATCGCACACGGCGTAAGAAATACAGCAGCAGGTCTTAGATATGTAATATACGCATTTGCAACCGACCTAAATGATCCTTCAAAGGTCATTGCAGAGCCTTCGGGTCTTCTCATTGGACCCCGTGAGGCAGAGAGAGTCGGGGATGTTTCCAATGTAGTGTTCACCAATGGTGCCATCGTAAATGAAAACAACGAGGTCTTCATCTACTACGCATCTAGTGATACAAGGGTTCATGTGGCGAAAACGGATGTTGAAAGGCTGACGGATTACGTATTCAATACGCCGTTAGATCCGTATCGCTCCCCTGATTGCGTACGCCAGCGCGTCAGACTCATCGAGGCTAATCAGGAATATCTGAAACAATAATATACGCTCCCTTGTTTTCAGAATGTCCTCAGATGACTCAGCATCCGTTGCGCAGGCAAAATTACGCAAAGTGCCACCCGCGACATCAATTTACGCGCCGCCTTTATGCGCCATCCAGGCGCGTTCGGCTAGATTTGCCATCCATGGCAAATCTGCGCTTGTGAACATGCACTT
>ONHZ01000045.1 GCA_900317755.1 uncultured Lachnospiraceae bacterium | reverse complement strand
TTTTTTGATGAAAATGTTGTCAGTGAATATACAAGAGAACAGGCAATCGTGGATGGCGTCAATGTAGGAGAAGATATATTCCTGATCGAAACGGATGTTACAAAAAATGGCGCCAGATTGATGAGACAGCTTATAGAGTACAGAGATCGTCTTTCAAGAACTATGCGTTGGCAGCAAATGGACGAGGATGAGGATTATTCCGGTGCAAAAAAGAGTAAGCTTGATAGAGATATTGTGAATCCAAGTCAGATAAGGACTGTTATACGGACATTCAAGGAAAACCTGTTTACGGTATTATTCCCTAACCGTAAAGAAGTGCCTAAAACACTTATCTTTGCAAAAACCGACAGTCATGCGGATGACATCATTCAGATTGTTAGGGAAGAATTTGGTGAAGGTAATGATTTCTGTAAGAAAATAACGTATTCTGCGGAAAAACCGGAGACTGTCTTAAGTGCGTTCAGAAATGATTATTATCCAAGGATAGCTGTTACGGTTGATATGATTGCAACAGGAACAGATGTTAAACCTATAGAGTGTCTAATATTTATGCGTGATGTCAGAAGCAGAAACTACTTCGAACAGATGAAGGGGCGCGGTACCAGAACACTTTCTGTGGATGACCTTCAGAAAGTAACGCCTTCCGCAACTGAAAATAAAGATCATTTTGTAATTGTAGATGCAGTGGGTGTTACAAAATCCAAGAAATCCGATACCAGACCGCTTGAACGCAAGCCTACGATTTCTTTGAAGGAACTTATGATGAATGTTGCTCTTGGAGCAAAGGATGAAGATACCTTGACTTCTTTGGCTAACAGAATCATAAGACTGAATGCGCAGATGACACCATCTGAAAGAAAAATGTTTGAAAGAACTGTGAGAGAATCTGCAGATAGATTATCTGAAAACTTGCTAAATGCTTTTGATGTAGATGTTATTGAAGAAAAAGCGAAGCGGGATTCATGTACAGAAAATCCAACAGAGGAACAGCTTAATGCTGCGAAGACTGAGTTGATTAAGGCGGCAGTTGAGCCGCTCCATGATCCGGAGAAAAGGGATTTCATTGAAAATGTACGTAGGAGCCATGACCAGATAATTGATAACATTAATCTTGACCATGTTATATATGCCGGATTTGATTCACACCGTGAGGAAAAAGCGGATGCAATGATAAAGTCGTTCCGTGAATTTATAGAAGAAAATAAGAACGAAATCATTGCGCTTCGTATTATCTATGACCAAGCATACAAAGATAGACCGATGGTGATTGAAGGTTTGAAGGCTCTTTATGAAAAACTCAAAGCTAAGGGTATTACGTTGGAAAGACTGTGGGAAAGTTATGCGGTAAAGAAACCAGAACGTGTTAAGACCGGAACCATGGCACAGTTAACAGATCTGATATCTATTATACGTTTTGAAATGGGATATACAGAAAATCTTTTGCCCTTTGCAGACAGAGTAAATTATAACTTTATGCAATGGACATTGCGGAAGAATGCCGGCGCTGTCCATTTTTCAGAAGAACAGATGGAATGGTTAAGATTGATTAAAGAACATATCATTACATCGCTTTCGATAGAACCGTCGGATCTTGATCTCACACCTTTTGACAGGCGCGGAGGACTAGCCGCATTTTATGATGCTTTTGGTGATGAATATGAAGAAATACTAAATGAAATGAATAAGGAGCTTGTTGCATAAATGGCAATATATAAAGATATAGTAAAAAAAATTCCTATTTCTGCTGAGAAAAAGACAAAGCAGAAGCAATACTTGAATAGTGGAGTGCTACCGATCATTGATCAAGGACAGCAAATAATAGGTGGATATACGGATGACATTTCTAAAAAGATTGACTGTGATTTGCCAGTAATCGTTTTTGGAGATCATACGAGGTGCGTAAAGCTTATAAAGTTTGCATTTGCTCCTGGCGCAGATGGTATTAAAGTAGTAAGACCTGTAGATAATTCGGTTCTTATAGAATATTTGTTTTATGCAACAAAGTATCTTGTTACAAAAATACGTGATAAAGGTTATGCACGTCATTATCAGGATGTTGAAAAGCAAGAATTAGAAATACCTATTGTTTTAAAGCAGAAAGAAATAGTATTAAAGTTAGAAAAGGATCTTTCAAGTCTTGATAATGCGGTAGAAACGCTAAATAAGACCAAGGAACAGCTGGCAGTATATCGTCAGGCGGTGCTGAAAGAGGCATTTGGAAAATTCACGGAAAAAAAGAGAATAAAAGAAGTAAGCAACTTTGTTACTAGCGGTTCACGTGGATGGGCAAAGTATTATGATGGAACAGGAGCGAGATTTATACGTATTACAGATTTGACGAGAGATGGAATTACCTTAAAGGATGACAATATTCAACATGTGAAATTGCCTGAAAATGCAGAGGGTAAGAGAAGCCGATTAAAAGGAAATGATGTTCTAGTATCCATAACAGCTGATTTGGGAAGTATTGCATTGATACCTGAAAATATTCAAGAAGCATATATAAATCAACATATCGCAATGATTAGATTTAATAATTCTATGCAAGGTAAGTTCATGGCATGGTACTTAAAAAGTGATTATGGACAAAAAGATTTGTTGAAGAACAAACGAGGCGGTGGAAAATTAGGACTTGGATTGGATGACATTCGTGATACGTTTGTTCCAATTGTAGATAATGAAGAAGCAATGATGACAGTAAATCAGATTGATGCTCGCCTCTCTGCTTGTGACAATATAAAAAATTCAATTGATGTTATTCAGAAACAGGCGGAAGCAATGCGTCAAAGCATATTAAAAGAAGCATTTGAAGGGAGACTGGTATGATGCCAACAATAACGGACTGGTTAATGGTTATAATCACACTTGTATATGTTATAGCTACAATATTTATTTGCCGGGCAAATATAAAATCGGCCAAAGCATCAAAAGAAGAGTTGGCTGAAATAAAAAGGCAGTATGCAGAAGAGAATCGGCCTCATATAGAAGTGGAATTTTGTTATGAACGACGTACTTGGTATATTGTGCGGTTTATTAATCATGGAAAACTGACAGCACAGCATGTAAAAATAGTGTTAGATGAGGACTTTATTAGTAGTTTACCTGAACAGGGATTTAAGGATATATTGTTTAAGCAAAGACAGAAAGAATGTATCATTGGAGTTGGGCAGCACTATGATTTGTATATAGCTAGTAATGAACTTCGGGGAAATCCTAATATGAAACCTGTGACAGGAAAGCTATCATATCAGGATGAAAGTGGTAAATATGAAAGTGATATTTACATTGATTTAGAAAACTATGCTACATTTTTTTCTTCAACAAGCGATGATCCTATGGTTAAAGAATTAAAAAATATAAAGAAAGAGATTGAAGGGCTAAAGCGCGCTATTGTTGCTTTAGATGTTTCAAAAAAAGAGGATACACAGAATGTCTGAACAAACAAGCGCAATAGTATCAAAAGTATGGGCGCTCTGTAACCCATTAAGGGATGATGGTGTTTCTTATGGAGATTACCTGGAACAACTCACATATCTTATTTTTTTAAAGATGTCGGATGAGTATTCCAAACCACCATATAAACGTGAGACAGGAATTCCAGTGGGATATACATGGTCCGATATGAATGGACTTACCGGAGAGGAACTTGAAAATCAATATAAGGCTACGCTTGAAAAACTTGGAGAGCAGCCGGGGATTCTTGGTCAGATATTTAAAGGCGCTATCAATAAAATTAATAATGTTGCAATCCTTTACAGAGTTGTTCAGATGATTGACAAAGAAAAGTGGGTTGCCATGTCTTCTGATGTAAAGGGTGAGATTTATGAAGGATTGCTGCAGAAAAACGCAGAAGATATTAAAAGCGGAGCAGGTCAGTATTTTACGCCGAGACCGCTTATTCAGGCAATGGTCGAATGTTTAAGACCAGAACCGGGAAAGACAATTGCGGATCCTTGTTGTGGAAGTGGTGGTTTCTTCCTTGCTGCGCAGACTTTTCTCGCTGATCCAAAGAACTATTCCCTTGACAGAAGCCAGAAGGAGTTTTTGAAGAATGAGACCTTTCATGGTAACGAGATTGTTCCGGCAACATTTAAGACAGCGCTAATGAATCTGTATCTACATAACATCGGTGATATTTATGGGGAGATCCCAATTACACTGGGTGATGCTCTGCTTTCTGATCCGGGATATCGTGTGGATTATGTGCTTACAAATCCACCGTTTGGAAAGAAATCATCTATCATATTTACCAATGAGGATGATGAGCAGGAAGAAGAGGATCTTGTATACAATAGACAGGATTTCTGGACTACCAGTTCCAACAAGCAGTTAAATTTTGTTCAGCACATTAATACAATACTGAAATCCACAGGAAAAGCAGCCGTTGTTGTTCCTGATAATGTTCTTTTTGAAGGTGGAGCAGGAGAAATAGTCCGTCAGAAGCTTTTGGAAACAACCGATTTACACACTATATTAAGGCTTCCAACTGGAATATTCTACAAGCCGGGAGTAAAAGCAAATGTCATTTTCTTTGATAAGCGTCCGGCAAGTCCAGAAAAACAGACCAAAGAAATTTGGATATATGATTTCAGAACCAATGTACATTTCACTCTGAAACAGCATCCAATGACATATGCAGACCTTGAGGATTTTATTACCTGTTATAATCCAGGAAATCGTCATTTGCGCAAGGAAACATGGTCTGAAGAAAATCCGGATGGACGTTGGCGTAAATTTATTGTAGGCGGAAAGGATGACCAGATTCTAAACCGTGATAAGACAAGCCTTGATATCTTTTGGATAAAGGATAAATCTCTTGTAGATATGGACAATCTTCCGGCACCGGATGAACTTGCAAATGATATTATTGAAAACCTGCAGTCAGCACTTGAGAGTTTCCAGGAATTGCAGAAACAGCTAAGAGTGTCGAATCTCCGGAATAAAAAGTATTGTTGAGCTATTTAAAATCACAGTCGATGTAATTTGAGGTGGGTTATTATGGAAGAGAAAAAAGTCTGGGGTATTCATACTTTAGATGATAATTTATTTTTGAAGAATAATGTAATAGCGATTGGGTGGCCTGACTTTGGTGATTTGAGTAAGGTCACAGCCACAAGAGAAGCATTTAAGGAACGTTATGCTCAGATTTATCCGAATGATAAGCCTGGGGCAATTCCAACAAGCGCAGGAATGCTTTACAGATTCATTCATGAAATCAAGATTGGAGATTATGTTGTATTTCCATCAAAGGTTGACCGTATGGTTAATATTGGAGTTGTAGAAGGAGAATATACTTATGTGGATTCTGAAAAAGAGTATGTTCAGCAGAGAAAAGTAAAGTGGTTAAAGCATTTACCGAGAACATCATTCACACAGGGAGCTCTATATGAGATTGGCTCTGCGATGAGTTTGTTCATGGTAAAGAATTATGCTGACGAGTATCTTTCCGCTTTGGACAAGGGATTTAAGGCAGCTTTAGATAATACCGATGATGACACTATAGGAGCAACCGCAGAGGATATTATTGAAAGTACAAAAGATTATGTCTTAAAGGAACTTAGCCGTAATCTGAAGGGATATGCGTTGGAAGAGTTTATAGCAAATCTTCTTCAGGCAATGGGATACCGTACAAAGCTTTCTCCTCAAGGCGGGGATAGTGGAATTGATATCACTGCATATAAGGATGAATTGCCACCGAGAATTCTTGTGCAGGTAAAGAGCCAGGATAGTGATATTAAAGAAATAACCATCCAGTCATTGAAAGGCGCAATGACAGAAGGCGACTATGGTTTGTTTGTAACCTTATCTCATTATACTAAGAAGGCGCAGGAGTATCTGGAAAAAACACCGATTATTAAAGGAATTAATGGATCGGAACTCGTGGATTTGATATTGAAGTATTATGATTCATTGGATGATAAGTATAAGGATATGATTCCTCTGAAGATGGTGTATATACCGGTTCCGAAGAGTGAGAATTAAGGAGGAACAGAAGAATTATGAAGGTAGTAGACTCAGGATATAAAATTGATTTACATATCCATTCCGTGAGCTCACGAGGAAAAGATAAAGGGAAAGTTGCCTTCAATACTTTAGGGAATATTCCTATTTTGGCTAATAAACTGAATGAGAATGGTGTTCAGATGTGTGCTATAACCGACCATGATGTATTTGATTATGATATGTATAGTGCATTGAAGAAGTATGAATCCGATGAAGATTCGTCAATTATTAAAGTTTTTCCAGGTGTTGAATTTTCAGTTGAATTTCATGGGGAAAATGGTGGTACTGTTGTCCATGTCATTGCTATTTTTGAGGATAAGGATGAAGAAAAGATTAAAGAAATCTCTTCATATTTGGTTGATGAAAATGGAAATGCTGCATATGACAGCGCTCAGGCTTTCTCTGAGGAGAAATTTCTAGAAATCCTTAGAAGTATAGATATGGATACGGTTCTGATTGCGCATCAGAAGAGTACCCTTTCTACGACACATCCATATAAAAATGATGCGAAGACGGTTGGGGAAGAACGTTTCAGCGAGTTTGTTTATACCGATTTTTTTGAAGCGTTTGAGTTCAAAAATAGAAGGAATGAAGTATTTAACAAGAGCTTTCTTAATATGAATAATATGACTGACAATGTTCGATTCATTACAGGATCGGATTGTCATGATTGGCAGTATTATCCAAGAGAAAACGCAAAGGACAAAACGGAATTTGTTTATTCGTATATAAAATGTATTCCGAATTTTCGTGGTTTGGTTATGGCTATTACAGACCATAGGAGAATCAAGACGGTAAATAGCTTTTTTAATCCGACACAGGTTTATACAAAATCCATTGAGATGACAATTGATGGCGTTGCTTATAGTATTCCATTGTCAAGAGGCATAAATGTAATAATTGGTGATAATTCAATCGGAAAGTCCCTGTTACTACACGAGCTGACAGGATATAAGAAGCAGCAGGAGGGATTGATAAAGAAGAAATTGGTTGACGGATATAAGAAGTATCTGAAAAGAAATAATATTGAAATCATGACAGAGATTCCATCTGCAGAGATTTTTGCATTTGATATGCAGGGAGAAATTCGCGATAAGTTTGAGCAAGAAAAACTGAAATCAGATGATTTTCTAAAGCCATATTATCCGGTAGCAATTAAACCAGATGCATATAGGGAGAAAGTACAACGAAAACTCAAGAAAATATATGATTATCTTGAAGAAAAGTTTGCGCTTGATACTATGGAAGCTCAGTTGGGCAGATTCAGAATATTTGACGAAGATGTCGTACAGGCTGAAAGCTTAATATTTGTTGGGGCGGTAGCGAAGAATAACAAGCGTGTAGAAGGATATAACGTAATCAGTAGCGATCTTGATAACGTAGTGGAGAAGCTTGAAACAATAATGGATAGTCAGTGGCTGGATCCAGAGGATCAAAAGCAACTGGATTATATTGTTGAAGAGCTTGATAGTATGGCAATGCGCTATACACAGAAAAAGAAGGCAGCAGAGTTTGAAAATAAAAAAATCGCTTTATTCCAAGCTGCGATTAATAAGTTTAAGCAGCAGTACCAGGCATCAGTATCAGATTCGCATAAGAAATTATCTACATATAATGAGAATGTTGATGCTGCTGCAGATGCAATAGTTGAATTGATTTCAAGAAGGAGAAAAAATCAGACTCCAGATTTTAATATTGAAAAAGAAACAATAGAAATTCTTACTGAGCGTGTTTATGATTACGAATTTAATAGTAGACTTGGCATCACAGTAATTGATGAAGAATATATTAAAGGTCTATTTTCTTCACTGATGAGGAAAAATATAAGAAAATCTGTTTTGGAGATGTCTCAGGAAGAATTGGCAGAAGCATTTTCCGGTTATAATGAATCAACGTCTGAGGTACTTCCAGCATTAATCAAAGCGATAGATGATCAGCTTGATACAGATTTTGATAATAAGTTTACTATTACGCAGGCTGGTACAGATCGTACACAGGAACTTTCGTCCGGATTTAATTCAAAAATGTATTTCGATATTTTATCTTATGAGACGAGTCATGTTGGTACTTACATTATTGACCAGCCGGAGGATAATATTTCTCAGAAATCTATACATGAGTATCTGCTAGATCGATTTAAGGTTATGGGAGAGAACCGACAGGTAATTATTGTAACGCATAATCCTCAGTTCATAGTGAATCTGGATGTTGATAATGTTATCTTTATCGGAAGAGAGGATGATAAGCTTATCGTTCAATCAGGTGCTTTGGAATATAAGGATGATAATTATAGTATCCTTGATATTATTTCGAATCACATTGAGGGTGGACTTGACACTTTAAGAAGGAGATGGAAACGATATGAGAAGAACCATTCAGTTTAAGCAGACAGAGGCAGGATATGCTTGTTTTGAAGATGAAGAAAATATATTTGAAGTCTGCAAGACAGATTTGCAATTTAATGTAAAAGATTTTTATCAGGCATTTTACGGTGAAGATAAGGATTTTGAAGACATTGAAATAGAGAATTGCATCCAAGAGGATAAGGATGCTAATCGGGTATATGGATGTATTGTTACACTGATGGAAAAGATAAAAGAGAAACTTGCTGAACTTCCAGAAGATGCAGATCTCGGTGATGAAGCGGAGACGGAATAGTTTTAGTCGTGAAAATTGATTTTCACAAACATACGTTTATCATATTATACTCATTGTTAACTAAATACCATGTCACGGAACGGGAATATTTGATAAATATTATCAATAGTCAATTTAACATCCCTTTTAGCTGGTCTTTTGTAAGCGCATAGTTTCGGGGCGTTCCCCAAACAAAACTGGCATCCTTGCTAGGGATGCCAGACATGCGAGTATTTTACTCTAATCAT
>ONHZ01000024.1 GCA_900317755.1 uncultured Lachnospiraceae bacterium | reverse complement strand
TGGCATGTCGTCAGGGCACATGAGAATGCTGCTATGCAGCATAGTGCCCTTCCTCGGATTCGTTAAGCAACGAGTAAAATCAAGACTCGCTTTGAGATAACATCTCCATGCTCGCGCTTACATTGTACTTGCTATTTTGCATAACTATTAATAAAGAGGGTATAATGAATATTAAATATATAAATGCAAAAATATTAAAGACCCACAACGATCACAGCTTCGACGTTGTGACCGGTGAGCTTTGGGTCAAAGGCAACGAAATCATCTATATCGGTGACGGCAGTGACGTCGCCGACGTTACTGCAAAGGAAGGCCCGTTAGCCTGGGAGCGCGAGATCGACTGCACAGGAAAGCTCCTGATTCCGGGATTTAAGAACGCCCATACGCACACAGCGATGACCTTTCTACGTTCATTCGCTGACGATATGGCGCTTCAGGACTGGCTCACAAAGCAGGTATTTCCGCGTGAAGGACAGCTCACACCCGACGACTGCTACTGGCTGAATATCCTCGGCATCATGGAATACCTTACCAGCGGCATCACTTCGAACTTCGACATGTATTTCTTCGCAGAAACGGATGCAAAGTCTTCAATTGACTGCGGTTTCCGGACCGTCCAGACATCAGGCTTCAACAATTTCGGCCGTACCGTTGCAGATGTCGGCGAGGACTATGAGAAGGTAAACGGCATGGATCCGCTCGTTTCATTCATCATGGGCTTCCATGCTGAATATACGACCTCAATGGAGAACATGAAAGGGATAGCAGACCTTGTCCAGAAGTTCAAGTCTCCATGCTTCCTTCACAATTCTGAGACGAAGTCAGAAGTAGAGGACTGCAAGAAACGCTGGGGTAAGACGCCTACAGAACTCACTGAGTCTCTTGGCATGTACGAATATGGCGGCGGTGGATACCACTGTGTATGGTTTAGTGACAATGATTTTGAGATTTTCAAGAAGCATCACCTTACCGCGGTCACAAACCCGGCTTCCAATCTGAAGCTTGCAAGCGGCATTGCCCCGATTAAGAGATTCATCGACGAGGGCATTGATCTTGCTATCGGAACAGATGGACCTGCTTCAAACAATGCCTTAGATATGTTCCGTGAGATGTACCTTACATCGACGCTTTCAAAGGTTCGTGAGATGGATCCTGCTTCTATCAATGCAGATGAGATTCTCTATGCGGCAACAGCAGGCGGCGCACACGCTATGTGCCTTGACGATTGCGACAGACTCGAAGTTGGAAAGAAGGCAGACATTGCAGTACTCGATCTCATGCAGCCAAACATGCAGCCTGAGAACAATATAGTTAAAAATATCGTCTATGCCGGCGGCAAGCAGAATGTCGTCATGACTATGGTAGATGGAAAGATTCTCTATGAGAATGGAGAGTTCAATATTAATTTTGACCCGAAGGAAATCTATGCGAAGGCAAATGAGATTATTGGTCGTATGAGATAATTTGACGTGCAATTAAATGCATAGCTCAAGTATTATATAAATCATAAAAAGGAGACTTTAAAAAAGTGGACGTTTCAGTAAATTCATTAAGAAGAATGTATCTTGAATTTTTCGAGAGTAAAGGGCATTTGAAGATGGACAGTTTCTCGCTCATTCCAAAGAATGACGACTCTCTGTTACTTATAAATGCAGGTATGGCGCCTCTTAAGCCGTACTTCACCGGTGAGGAGATTCCGCCGAGGCGCAGGGTCACGACCTGTCAGAAGTGCGTGCGTACAGGCGATATCGAGAATGTCGGAAAGACGGCTCGCCACCTTACCTTCTTCGAGATGCTTGGAAACTTTTCCTTTGGTGATTACTTCAAGGAAGAAGCCATCCACTGGTCATGGGAATTCCTGACAGAGGTCCTGAAGATGGATCCAGAACGTCTCTATGTCACAATTTATGAAAACGACGACGAAGCCTTCCGCATCTGGAATGAGGAAATCGGCGTTCCGGCTGAGAAGATTATGCGAATCGGCCGCGATGAAAACGGCAAGTCCGACAATTTCTGGGAGCATGGTGCAGGTCCCTGCGGTCCATGTACCGAGATTCACTATGACCGTGGTGAGAAATACGGAACCGGTCCAGAGGATGTTTTAGGCGGCGAGGGCGACCGCTTCATGGAAGTCTGGAACAACGTCTTCACGCAGTTCGAAGGCGATGGCAAGGGCGGCTATACCGAGCTTAAGCAGAAGAACATCGATACCGGTATGGGCTTAGAGCGTCTGGCTGTTATCATGCAGGATGTAAATTCAGTCTTCGATATTGATTCAATGAAGGCTATCCGCGACAGGGTTTCAAGCCTTTCAGGAAAGAAGTATCAGGAAAATGAGAAGGATGACGTTTCTATCCGTCTCATCACAGACCATATCAGAAGTGCAACATTTATGGTTTCAGACGGCATCCTTCCTTCAAATGAAGGACGTGGCTACGTTCTTCGTAGATTGATCCGTCGTGCAGCCCGTCATGGAAGATTACTTGGCATCAAGGACGAATTCCTTCCGGAGCTTTCAAAGACTGTTATTGATGGCTGTTCAGACGGCTATCCTGAGCTTGAGGAAAAGCGTGATTTTATCCTTCGTGTTCTTTCAGAAGAAGAGCAGAAATTCGATGCGACAATCGACCAGGGGCTTTCAATTCTTTCTGAACTCGAAGATGATCTTAGGAAGTCTGGCAAGACTGTTCTTTCAGGCGAAGATGCTTTCAGGCTTTATGATACCTACGGCTTCCCTGTTGACTTAACCGCTGAGATTCTTGAGGAGAAGGGCTTTACCTATGATGAGGAAGGCTTCACAAAGTGCATGGAGGAGCAGAGAAACAGGGCCCGTTCCGCAAGAAAAGTCACAAACTACATGGGCAAGGATGCGACAGTCTATGAGAAGCTTGATCTCAAGATGACATCTGAGTTCGATGGCTACGACAGGCTTTCAGAGGAGTCAACTGTTGAAGCTCTCACTACTGAGAGCGAGGTAGTTGATTATCTTACAGAAGGACAGACAGGAACAATCATCACAGTAGCAACTCCATTCTATGGAACGATGGGAGGTCAGTGCGGCGATGCAGGTGTCATCGAAGGAAAGAGCGGAACATTCAAAGTAAATGACACGATTCACCTCCAGGGCGGAAAAATCGGCCATGTCGGTGAGATGGTAAGCGGCACGATTTCAATGAATGATGAAGTTACCCTGACAGTCGATGCCGAGAGAAGAGCGGACATTGCAGCAAATCATTCTGCTACACATCTTCTTCAGGCAGCACTCCGTCAGGTTCTTGGAACGCATGTCACACAGGCAGGATCTGATGTAAATCCTGACAGATTACGTTTCGATTTTACACACTTCTCAGCAGTCACAAAGGACGAGCTGAAGCAGATCGAGGATATCGTAAATGCCGAGATTGCTAAGGAGCTTCCGGTTGTCACAGATGTCATGTCTCTTGAAGAAGCAAAGAAGACCGGCGCCATGGCACTCTTCGGCGAGAAATATGGCGACAAGGTAAGAGTTGTCCGCATGGGTGATTTCTCAACAGAGCTCTGCGGCGGTACCCACGTAGATAATGTCGCAAGGATAAGATACTTTAAGATCGTTTCCGAGTCTGGCGTTGCTTCAGGCGTAAGAAGAATTGAAGCGCTCACGGGCCGTGCTGCTTTCGAGTACTTTAACGGTCTTGAAAAGGAAATTTCTGATGCAGCTGCACTTCTTAAGACAGAGCCTGCAAAGCTTCTCGAGAGAATCGAGCATATGCTGAAGGAAGAAAAGGCACTTAAGGATGAGAATGAATCCCTGAAGGCAAAGGCCGCAAAGGCTTCGCTTTCATCAGACAATGGCAGTGCTGAAGAAATCAAGGGCATTAAGTTCATTTCAAACAAGCTTTCTGATGTTGATATGAACGGCCTTAGAAACTTAGCCGATGACCTCAAGAATAAGGAAAAGACGGCTGGAACTTCTGCCTTCGTATTATTCCTTTCATCTGTAATCGACGGCAAGGTAAATCTTGTCGCAGTCTCAAGTGACGAAGCCGTAAAGCGTGGCATCAAGGCTGGAGATCTCATCAAGACTGCAGCACCAAAGGTCGGCGGTGGCGGTGGCGGCCGTCCGGATATGGCGCAGGCTGGCGGCAAGAACCCGGCTGGCGTTGATGAGGCCATAGCTACAGCTAAGGAATTCATCACTGAGAAGGCCTGAGATTACAGCTCATGCACCTTTCAATTCGAAATTATATGAAACGAAAGTGGACTGTACAGAAAAAAGTTGTTGACTAATATTTTTTTTGTGGTATACTTTCACAAGTGCAAAAAAGAACCCATACAGTCTTTGTTGGCACAATTTTAGAGACTGGAGGGGAGGGAAAAAGAATTGTCTAGCGTAATTGTAAAAGAAAATGAATCCTTAGATAGCGCACTTAGGCGTTTCAAGAGGAACTGCGCAAATGCAGGAATCCAGCAGGAGATTCGCAAGCGTGAGCATTACGAGAAGCCTAGCGTAAAGCGTAAGAAGAAGTCTGAAGCTGCACGCAAGCGCAAGTTCAAGTAATTAGATTTTATGAAGCCGCAATGAAAATTGCGGCTTTTGTTTTGTTTATTATTGTTCACATTGAAATCCAAAATACATTAACAGATTTGCACTTAGTTTTATATTAACAATGTTTCATTGTGAATATTGAATTGATATTTGGAGATACACATGGATAGCACAAGTGAGATTAAGCGCCGCCGAACCTTTGCAATCATTTCGCACCCGGATGCCGGCAAGACCACACTTACTGAAAAATTCCTCCTCTACGGAGGCCAGATCAATACTGCCGGCTCCGTCAAGGGCAAGGCTACGGCAAAGCACGCAGTTTCAGACTGGATGGAAATCGAGAAGGAGAGAGGTATTTCCGTCACTTCTTCTGTCCTTCAATTTGAATATGAGGGCTTCTGCATAAATATTCTCGATACTCCTGGACATCAGGATTTCTCTGAGGATACATACCGTACACTCATGGCTGCCGATTCTGCCGTCATGGTTATCGATGCCTCGAAGGGTGTCGAGGCGCAGACGAAGAAGCTTTTCAAAGTCGTTTCAATGCGCGGAATCCCAGTTTTTACTTTCATAAATAAGATGGACCGTGACGCAAGGGATACGCTTGAGCTTCTATCAGACATAGAGGACAACCTCGGAATCGACACCTGTCCTATCAATCTTCCTATCGGCTCCGGAAAGGAATTCGCAGGAATCTACGACAGGAAATCTAAAAAAGTTGAGATATTCACAGATACAAAGAAGGGCACGAAGGAAGGCCAGGAATTAGACCTTGACATCGATGATCCGGCATTAAAGGATTTGGTTTCTGACACTCAGAAGCAGGAACTGATGGACCAGCTTGAGCTTCTTGACGGGGCTGGCGTTCCATTTGACCAGGAAGCAGTTTCAGCTGGAAAGCTTTCACCTGTATTTTTTGGCTCGGCGCTCATGAATTTCGGCGTCGAGACATTTCTACATTATTTCCTTGAGATGACGACCTCGCCACTTCCGAGGAAATCAGATAAGGGAATCATAGATCCTTTCAGCAAGGACTTTTCTGGTTTTGTTTTCAAGATTCAGGCAAATATGAACAAGGCTCACCGCGACAGGATTGCCTTCCTTCGAATCGTGTCCGGTACCTTCCATTCTGGTATGACAGTCTACCATGTGCAGGAGAAGAAGGATGTGCGCCTCACGCAGTCTCAGTCACTGATGGCAGATGAGAGAAAGGTAGTTGACACGGCATACGCTGGAGACATCCTGGGATTATTTGATCCTGGAATTTATTCGATTGGCGATACGCTCACGGATTCAAAGGACAAATTCGAATTCGAAGGCATCCCGACATTTGCGCCTGAGCACTTCGCCCGCGTCCGCCAGGTCGACACGATGAAGAGAAAGCAGTTTATGAAGGGTGTGAACCAGATTGCCCAGGAAGGTGCGATTCAGATTTTCCAGGAATATAATACCGGCATGGAGGAAATCATCGTCGGCGTTGTCGGCGTATTGCAGTTTGATGTCCTGAAGTACAGACTGCTTCACGAATACAATGTCGAGATCATCCTCGAGAACCTTCCATACGAATACATTCGCTGGGTTGAAAATGATGATATTGACATCGATGCAATTTCTGGCACATCTGACATGAAGAAGGTCATGGACTTAAAAGGTCGCCCGCTTTTACTCTGGGTGAATGAGTGGAGCATCCGGATGACGCTCGAGCGGAACAAGGGACTTAAATTAAGCGAGTTCGCGCAAAACTGAGTTAACCGAGTCCGAAACGAGAGTGGGTTTTTCGTTGACGGGACTAATTTTGCAATTTCGGTGTAAATTATCGTAAATTATGCAAGATTTGACTAGTAAACAAACGTTTTTTGACTACATTTTGTATTTTTGCCAGTACAATCACAATATATAGCGCGGAAACGATTGACCAAAAAATAGTTTCGTGGTTAAATTAACCTCGGATTGAAGAAAGGGGTGTAAAACCATGAAATTTACTCTTAAGCTTTTGAGTCCAAACGATGTTAAAGAATTTGTTAACATTACTTCTCAGTATGATTACGATATTGATCTCAAGAATGGCACTTACGTAATTGATGCAAAGTCACTTCTCGGTGTCATGGGTGCATGCACAAGAAGGCAGATGGAACTCTCAACAGCACGTGAAGATGTCACTCTTAAGCATCGTCTTCAGAATTTTATTGCAGCATAAATTATTTTCAATCCATTGATGTAACTTAAAATTAGCAACATTCGTTTTGGATTCATAGAAATCGCCGTCACAGTTGTGGCGGCGTTTTTCTATTTTTTTTCGGATTGTATAGATGAGTGCATTTTGATATGGGGATTAGGGGGTTATTAATTTTATTCACAACTTTATTCCCAATGCTTGATAATGATGTTAGTTGGGAATAAAATTGAAAACAACAGGGTTTTACATGCCAGAAGAAAAATTAAAAAAATGTATGAAAGATACTTTGATTTTTTTTACTTATTTTTAGCTAGCAGGGACTTGAAGATTCTATTTCATGGAAGATATTAGACCTACAATTGAAATTTCAGTGCGGAAGCTCGTAGAATTTGTGCTCGCATCTGGCGATATTGACAACAGGATTGGTGCTGTTGATCCTTTGAAAGCAATGCAGGAGGGGACGAAGGCGCATCAGAGTATTCAGAGAGCTGCAGGACCGGAGTACCATGCCGAGGTGCCGTTTGTCTATTTCGAGCACTATGATGAATATGACCTCAAGGTTTCTGGCAGGGCTGACGGGGTCATTGATGACGTAAACGTTACAATAGATGAAATCAAGGGCGTCTACCTTGATTTAGACCTGATGGATGCACCGCTGCCACTGCATCTCGCCCAAGCGAAATGCTATGCATTTTTCTATTCAGAAGATCATGACAAATGCGACATGTCGGTGCGCATGACCTATATCAATCTCGACAATTACAAGATCAAATATTTTCATTTCAATTTTACATATGAAGAATTAAAGGCTTTTTTCAGTAACGTATTATCTCTTTATAAGCGCTGGGCGGACTTCCTTTTCCACTGGCAGAAGATTAGGAATCAGTCAATCCAGACACTCAAATTTCCATATGAATTCCGTGCAGGGCAGAAGGAACTGATCGCAAAAATATATTATTCTATTTCCAAAAATAAACTTCTTTTTATGCAGGCGCCGACCGGTACAGGAAAGACACTTGCAACGATTTTCCCATCAGTGAAGGCAGTTGGAAATTCCCTGGCTTCCAAGATTTTTTATCTCACTGCAAAAAATGTAACGAGAAATGTTGCGTTTAATGCCTTTAAAATTCTTTCAGACAATGGCCTTCGTATGAAATCCGTGATGATTTCCGCAAAGGAAAAGCTCTGCACGAATACCGAGGTGAAATGCGACCCGGACCACTGCGTCTATGCAAAGGGGCATTTTGACAGGATAAATGATGTCGTTTATGAACTTCTTACAAGCCGTGACATCACAGGCCCGGAGGATATCATCGAGTGGGCGAAGGAAAAAAATGTCTGCCCGTATTATATGAATCTCGATCTTTCGAGATGGTGTGACAACATCGTCTGCGATTACAACTATGTCTTTGATCCGAATGCGTCGCTTTCGCAGTTTTTCTCTGAAGGAATAGGCCAGGACTTTATCTTCCTCATAGACGAGGCACACAATCTCATCGAGCGAGGCCGTGACATGTATTCGGCTTCATTTACGAAGGAAGAAGTTCTCCTGATAAAGAAGAAAATTAATACAGGGGCATTTGGCATCGTTTCGGCTCTTAATAAGTTAAATCGGGAATTCCTGGAAATCAGGAAATCATTTGATGAAATTACGCTTGAAGAAACTGGTGCCAATGCATACTTCCCGGACAATCAGGAAATTGCTGACTTCATGAATGCAATAGGCCGAGTGGTAAATGCCTTCCAGATGATCCTAGAAAAAAAGATTCCGCTTGAAAATGAAGACGAGATTCTGGAGCATTATTTTAACATCAGCTTTTTCTACGAGATTTACACGATTTCAGACGCACACTACAAATTTTATTTTTCATACGATGATGAAAAGCATTTCCATGCGAACCTGTTTTGCATAGACCCTTCGAAAAACATCCAGGAGCGGCTCGACATGGGAATTTCCACTGTATTTTTTTCAGCGACGCTTCTTCCGATGGCGTACCACAAGAGACTTCTCTGCCTCGAGGAAAAGCCATTTGCCGTGTTTGCTGAGTCTACCTTCCCGCCGGAAAATAAGCGGGTATTCATTGGAAGTGATGTCACGAGCCTGTATAAGAAGAGAAATTCCAGAACGTATTCTGACTACGCTGCGTACATTATTAATATCATCAATTCGCACGAAGGAAATTATATGACATTTTTCCCGTCGTATGGGTTTATGAAGGAAGTCCTTAATTATTTTTATTCTTTGTATGACGGCGACTACGAAATCCTCGTGCAGGAAAACGGCATGAAGGAGAAGGACAAGGATGCGTTCCTGAACACCTTTGAAAATAAGAACAAGGTCATTGCATTCACGGTTTCTGGCGGCGCATTTTCTGAAGGAATTGACCTTACAGGAAACAGTCTGATTGGCGTCATCATCTGCGGCGCGGCTCTGCCGAAGTATTCGACCAGGCAGAAGATTATTGAAGATTATTTTAGTGAGAAAGGTATTGACGGATTTTCCTATGCCTTTCTCTATCCTGGAATGAACAAGGTTCTTCAGGCGGCAGGAAGGGTAATCCGGACCGAGACCGACAGAGGTATTATCGTGCTGCTTGACTCAAGATTTGAATATTCGTCGTACCGGAATATTTTCCCACCGGACTGGACTGGGCAGATGGAAAGATGCACAAAGGAGAATGTGGCGGAGAAAATACAGAAATTCTGGAATGCAGGAGAGCTTCCGGTTTGAGATTTGCATATTGTAATGCTGATTTTGTATTGCCTGCGGAAGAGATTGCATTATTGTAATTGTATAAAAAAACGAACTGATAATTTCAAATTTTGATATTAATTTCGCCCTCTAATATGTTATACTAGAGCGAATGCATTGAGGCCGACTGAGTGCGCATGATTATGAAAGGTGCTGTAATGCGCATAAACAGGCAGTTCCAAGGTGTTGATGGTTTCTTAATAGGAGGTAAGCTATGGGTAAGGTTAGGCGAATTTACGTTGAGAAGAAAAAGAATTTTGCAGTAAATGCGAAGTCCTTAAGGCACGAGATCAGGCATTACCTTGGTATCGATGCCGTTTCGGATGTCCGCGTACTTATTCGTTATGATTCAGAAAATATTTCAGATGCCGTTTATGAAGAGGCAAAGAAGACAGTTTTTGCCGAACCACCTGTAGACAATATATATGAAGAGGATTTTGACAGGAACGGCCGTGTATTTTCAGTAGAGTACCTTCCTGGACAGTTCGACCAGAGAGCTGATTCTGCTGAGCAGTGTATTAAGCTTCTTGACAGTAAGGAAGAGCCGGTTATCAAGACTGCCACGACCTATGTCATCATTGGAAATATTTCGGATTATGATTTTGACAGAATAAAGAAGCACTGCATCAACCCTGTCGATTCGCGTGAGACGTCTGAAGTGAAGCCTGAGACGCTTGTTGACAAGTATCCGGAGCCGAAGGATGTTGAGATTCTGACCGGCTTCATCAAGGAATCTGACGACAAACTCCACGAGCTATATGATTCACTCAACCTTGCAATGACCTACGAAGATTTCATCTTCATCAGGGATTATTTTAAGAAGGACGAGAAGAGAGATCCTTCCATCACAGAAATCCGTGTGCTCGACACCTACTGGTCAGACCACTGCCGTCACACGACCTTCCTTACAGAATTAAAGTCAATAAAGATTGACGACGGTTTTTATAAGAAGCCGATCGCCGCTTCTCTTAAGAAATATCAGGATAATTTCAAAGTATTATACAAGGACAAGAATGACAAATATGTCTGCCTTATGGACCTTGCCATCATTGGTGCAAAGCAGCTGAAGAAGGCTGGAAAATTAAAGGATCAGGAGGAGTCAGACGAGATCAATGCCTGCTCCATCATTATTCCAGTAGAGGTAGATGGAAAGAAAGAGGAATGGCTCCTGAATTTCAAAAATGAAACGCACAACCATCCTACAGAAATCGAGCCTTTTGGTGGTGCTGCCACCTGTCTTGGCGGTGCCATCCGTGACCCGCTTTCAGGCAGGACTTATGTTTACCAGGCCATGAGAATCACAGGTGCTGCAGATCCTACAGTTCCTGTTTCAGAGACACTTGAAGGAAAATTACCTCAGAAGAAGCTTGTCCGTGAAGCCGCCCATGGCTATTCATCCTATGGAAACCAGATTGGTCTTGCAACCGGCTATGTCAAGGAGCTCTATCATCCTGGCTACGTTGCGAAGCGTATGGAGATCGGTGCCGTTGTCGGTGCCGCACCGAGGCGCGCAGTAAAGAGGCTCACTTCTGATCCAGGAGACAGAATTATTCTTCTCGGCGGCAGAACCGGACGTGACGGAATCGGCGGTGCAACAGGTTCATCCAAGGCACACAACACCGAGTCCACAACAGTCTGCGGCGCAGAAGTTCAGAAGGGTAATGCACCGACTGAGAGAAAGCTCCAGAGACTTTTCAGACGTGAAGAGGTTTCGAAGCTCATCAAGAAATGTAATGATTTCGGTGCAGGCGGTGTTTCGGTTGCCATCGGCGAACTTGCTGACGGCCTCAATGTAAATCTTGACCTTGTTCCAAAGAAATATGCAGGCCTTGACGGAACAGAGCTTGCCATTTCTGAATCCCAGGAAAGAATGGCAGTCGTCGTCGCACCTGAAGATGAAAAGGCCTTCATGAAATATGCTGCAGAGGAAAACCTCGAGGCTACGGATGTCGCAGTCGTTACCAAGGAGCCAAGACTCGTCCTTACATGGCGCGGCAAGAAGATTGTCGATATTTCAAGAAAATTCATGAATACAAACGGCGCCCATCAGGAGGTTGATGCTGAAATCACAATGCCTGATGGAAACCACAATTATTTCGAAGGACCTATCAATCCTGTTGTAAGAAACGACCTCGAGAGAGGCGATGTGAGACAGGCCTGGTTTAATACGTTAGCAGACCTCAACATCTGCTCAGAAAAAGGCCTTGTCGAGATGTTCGATTCATCCATCGGTGCAGGTACAGTCCTGATGCCATACGGCGGCAAATTCGAGCTCACGCCTACACAGGGTATGGCAGCAAAGATTCCTGTCGCAGACGGCGAGACAGATGACTGCTCACTGATGGCATACGGCTTTGATCCATATCTTTCATCCTTCAGCCCATACCATGGTGCAGTTTTCGCATTTACTGAGGCGCTTGCAAAGATTACTGCCATGGGCGGTGATCCTACGAAGGTCAGATTTACCTGCCAGGAATATTTTGGCAGAATGAATAAGGAACCGAAGAGATGGTCACAGCCTCTTGCTGCAATGCTTGGCGCATATGAGGCACAGGTCCGCTATGGCCTTCCTTCAATCGGCGGCAAGGATTCCATGAGTGGTACCTTCAATGATCTTGATGTTCCGCCAACACTCGTCGCATTTGCAGTTGATATGGCAAAGGCTTCTGAGGTCATTACACCAGAGTTCAAGGCAGCAGGAAATAAGATTATCAATGCGCGCTGCTTCAGGGATGAGTACGATCTTCCGGATTATGCTATGGCTATGAAGATGTACAAGACCATTCATAAACTCATCAAGGCAAAGAAGATTCAGAGTGCCTATGTAAAGGACGGATACGGAATTGCCGCAACCGTCAGCCAGATGGCTTTCGGAAACAGACTAGGCGTAAGGCTTTATCCGAATACCTTCCCGAAGCACATTCTTTTCTCCCCGAGCAACGGATCACTCATTCTTGAAGTAAAGAATGAAGACCTTGAGGCAGTAAAGAATGCCTTCTCATTTGCCGGAATTTCTGATGCATTTGCAGTCATCGGTGAAGTAACAAATGATGATTATTTCTCATACGGAAATGTAGGTCTCACGCTTGATGAGGCACTTTCTGCTTGGCAGGGCAGGCTTGAGGATGTCTTCCATACGAAGGCAAATGATGACAGAATGCCTGTCAACCACGAATTGTACGAAGCAAAGAATGTCTATGTCGGACATACAAAGGCAAAGAAGCCGAAGGTATTCATCCCTGTATTCCCAGGCACGAACTGCGAGTACGATTCTGCGAAGGCCTTCAGGAAGGCAGGCGCAGAGCCAATCGTAAAGGTATTCAGGAACCTTACCGGCGATGACATCACAGAGTCAATCGATGAGTACAAGAAGGCAATTGATAAAGCGCAGATCATCATGTTCCCAGGCGGCTTCTCAGCAGGTGATGAGCCAGAGGGTTCTGCAAAATTCTATGCAGATGCCTTCAGAAATGAGAAGCTCAGGATCGCTGTCATGGACCTCCTCACAAAGAGGGACGGTCTCATCCTTGGTATCTGCAATGGCTTCCAGGCACTCATAAAGCTCGGCCTCGTACCATACGGCGAAATCATGGAGCAGCGTGAGGACAGCCCGACACTTACTTACAATACTTTAGGCCGTCACATCAGCCATGTCCCTTATACGAAGGTCATTTCAAACAAGTCTCCATGGCTTCAGAAGGCTTCTCTTGGCGGTGTCTATGCAATTCCTGCATCACACGGCGAAGGCAGATTTGTTGCAGATGACTTCTGGCTGAAGAAACTCACTGAAAATGGACAGATTGCCACGATGTATTCTGACACAGAAGGCAATGTCTCACTCGATGAATACTGGGACATCAACGGTTCCTATTCTGCAATCGAAGGCATTACTTCTCCTGACGGACGTGTATTCGGCAAGATGTGTCATGTAGAACGAATCGGCGAGAATGTATCTAAGAACATATATGGCGAGATGGATATGAAGATATTTGAGAGCGGAGTATCTTACTTCTCTTAATCTTTCACACTTTTTGCGATACATTTATTTGCGTGATACTTAGGAGTAAAGTGATATTGGTTGGTGCATTTACATGCAAACGCTATATCAGTTGATGACGCAACATACAACGAATTTCTATACATAGAAAGGTTGACATGAAAGCATATTTAATCTTAGAAGACGGAACAGTTTTTGAAGGGGAGAGCATAGGCGTAGAAAAGGAAGTAATCAGCGAGATCGTTTTCAATACTTCCATGATGGGCTATCTCGAGGTTCTGACCGACCCCTCCTACGCAGGCCAGGCAGTTACGATGACCTATCCTCTGATTGGAAACTATGGCATCACACCTGATATGGAGTCGAGACAGTCATTCGTTTCGGGTTACATCGTTCGTGAGCTTAGCCGTACGCCTTCCAATTTCCGCTGCGAAGGCACAATTCAGGACTTCCTCGTAAAGCAGGGAATTCCGGGAATTGCCGGCGTCGATACGAGAACGCTGACACAGCACCTTCGTGATTCCGGCACAATGAACGGAATGATTACGACTACAAAGTATGATGACCTTTCAGAAATCCTTCCAAAGATCAAGGCTTATATGGTAGGTGACGTTGTGACGGAAACGACCTGCCCTGAAAAATATGTCTTAAAGGGACATGGCAAGAAGGTAGCGCTTCTTGACCTTGGTGCAAAGCGCCACATTGCAGAGGACTTAAATGAGCGCGGCTGCAATGTCACGGTTTATCCTGCCCATACGCCTGCTTCAGAAATCTTAGCCGACAATCCGGACGGAATCATGCTTTCAAACGGTCCTGGAGATCCGAAAACAAATACGGACATTATTGCAGAGATTAAGAAGCTCTATGACAGTGACACGCCTATTTTTGCAATCTGCCTCGGCCACCAGCTCATGGCACTTGCTACTGGTGCTGATACCTATAAGCTCAAGTACGGCCACCGCGGCGGCAATCATCCTGTAAAGGACCTTGCCACAGGAAAGGTTTATATTTCTTCACAGAACCACGGCTATGCGGTAAATCCGGATACATTAGACCCGGCAGTTGCAGAAGAGGCATTCGTCAATGTAAACGATGGTACGAATGAGGGACTGAAGTACAAGAACAAAAATATCTTCACGGTTCAGTTCCATCCGGAAGCCTGCCCAGGACCTATGGATTCAAATTATTTATTTGACAGATTCTTATCTATGATGGATTAATAAAATTTCATTGAAATTTCCGTGTTAGGAAACTGTCTAAATTATTTTAACAAAACCTTAACGAAAATTTTATGTTTGGATAACACTTTATTCACAAATAAGAGACTAAAAAGAAGTAGTATAGTTTTTAGGAGTTAGAAATGCCAAAGGATAACAGCATTAAAAAAGTACTTATGATTGGCTCGGGTCCTATCGTAATAGGCCAGGCCGCAGAGTTTGATTACGCCGGCACACAGGCCTGCCGTTCCTTAAAGGAAGAGGGCGTCGAGGTCTGTCTCGTAAATTCAAACCCTGCCACGATTATGACGGATAAGGACATTGCAGACGAGGTTTATATCGAGCCCCTGACAGCAAAGATGCTTGAAAAGATTATCCTGAAGGAAAAGCCGGACGGCGTTCTTGCAACGCTCGGCGGCCAGGCAGGATTAAACCTTGGCATGGAGCTTGCAGAAAGCGGTTTCCTTGAAGAGCACGGCATCAGGCTCATTGGAACGACTCCTGAAACCATCAGGAAGGCAGAGGACAGACAGGAATTCAAGGATACGATGGAAAAAATCGGCGAGCCTGTCGCAGCTTCAAAGGTCGTCCATGATGTTGACGCCGGTGTTCAGTTTACGAATACGATTGGCTACCCCGTAGTTCTTCGTCCGGCTTATACGCTCGGCGGCTCAGGCGGCGGAATTGCCCATGATGAGACAGAACTTCGTGACATTTTGGCAAACGGCCTTCGCCTTTCAAGAGTACACGAAGTACTCGTAGAGCGCTGCATTTCAGGCTGGAAGGAAATCGAGTACGAAGTAATGCGTGATGCGAACGGCACCTGTATTACCGTCTGCAACATGGAAAATATCGACCCGGTTGGCGTACATACTGGCGACTCCATCGTTGTTGCGCCTTCGCAGACACTTTCCGATAAAGAGCACCAGATGTTCCGTAGCGCAGCTCTTAATATCATCGAAGAACTTAAGATTACCGGCGGCTGCAATGTTCAGTTTGCCCTGAATCCTGACTCCTTTGAGTACTGTGTCATCGAGGTAAATCCGCGTGTCAGCCGTTCTTCAGCACTTGCTTCAAAGGCTACTGGTTACCCGATTGCAAAGGTTGCTGCAAAGATTGCTTTAGGCTATACGCTTGACGAGATTCCGAATGCGATTACAAAGAAGACAAAGGCTTCCTTCGAGCCTATGCTTGACTATGTTGTTGTCAAGATTCCGCGTCTTCCATTTGATAAGTTCATTACTGCAAAGAGAACACTTACGACGCAGATGAAGGCAACCGGCGAGGTTATGAGTATTTCCGACAATTTCGAGGGCGCACTCATGAAGGCCATCCGTTCACTCGAGCAGCATACAGACTGTCTGATGAGCTATGATTTCACGAAGCTTTCCGATGACGAGCTTCGCAAGGATCTTGCAAAGATCGATGATATGCGAATCTACAGGATTGCCGAAGGAATCCGCCGTGGCTTCTCTGAAAAAGAACTCCACGACATCACGACAATCGACATCTGGTTCATTGACAAGATTGCCATCCTTGTCGAGATGGAGAAGAGGCTTCAGACCGAGGAACTTACGCCGGAGCTTCTTGCAGAGGCAAAGCGAATCGAATATCCGGATAATGTCATCGCAAGACTCACTGGAAAGACTGAAAGCACAATCCACGATATGAGAATGTCAAATGGCATTACTGCAGCCTTCAGAATGGTTGATACCTGTGCAGCAGAGTTCAAGGCAGAGACACCGTATTATTATTCTGTATTCGGCTCAGCAAATGAGGCTCTCGAGACAAAGGAAGAAGATAAGAAGAGAAAGAAGGTCTTGGTCCTTGGTTCAGGACCTATTAGAATCGGCCAGGGTATCGAATTTGATTTCTGCTCTGTTCATGCGACATGGGCGTTCTCAAAAGAGGGCTGGGAAACCATTATTATTAATAACAACCCTGAGACAGTTTCTACAGACTTTGATATTGCAGACAAGCTTTATTTTGAGCCGCTGACACCTGAAGATGTAGAAAATGTCGTAAATATCGAGCATCCGGATGGTGCTGTCGTACAGTTCGGCGGCCAGACTGCCATCAAATTGACACAGGACCTGATGCGTATGGGCGTGCCGATTCTTGGTACTGACGCAAAGGATGTCGATGCAGCAGAGGACAGGGAGCTCTTCGATGAGATTCTTCAGAAGACAGGCATCCCGAGGGCAGCAGGCGGTACTGTATTTACAGCAGACGAGGCAAAGGAAGTCGCAAACCGAATCGGCTATCCTGTACTTGTCCGTCCTTCCTACGTACTCGGCGGCCAGGGCATGCAGATTGCATTCAATGACGAGGAAATCGATGAATTTATGGGCATTATCAATAGATATACCCAGGAGCACCCAGTTCTCGTTGATAAATATTTACAGGGCAAGGAATTAGAGGTCGATGCCGTATGCGATGGCGAAGACATCGTAATCCCGGGTATCATGGAGCACATCGAAAGAACAGGTATCCACTCCGGCGACTCGATCTCCGTTTATCCTGCACCGACGATTTCAGACGAGGTAAAGGAAAAGGTCGTTGATTATACGATCAAGCTCGCACGTGCGCTTCACGTCAAGGGACTCATCAATATCCAGTTCATTGACCAGGGCGGCGAAGTCTACATCATCGAGGTAAATCCTCGTTCTTCAAGGACGGTTCCGTATATCAGCAAGGTTACGGGCATCCCGATTGTAGACATTGCGACAAAGGTTATTTTAGGACACAGCTTAAAGTCCCTGGGTTATACGCCTGGACTTCAGCCGGAGGCAGATTATTTTGCAATCAAGATGCCGGTATTCTCATTTGAAAAGCTTCGTGGCGCAGAGATTTCACTCGGACCTGAGATGAAGTCAACAGGTGAGTGCCTTGGCATCGCAAAGTCCTTCAATGAAGCTCTATACAAGGCCTTTCTCGGCGCAGGCGTTGTACTTCCGAAGTACAAGCAGATGATTATCACCGTGAACGACAAGGATAAGCCGGAGGCAGTCTCTGTCGCAAAGCGTTTCGCATATTTAGGCTACAAGATTTACGCCACACGCTCGACTGCAAAATATCTTCAGCAGCATGGCGTCGATGCACTCTGGGTAAATAAAATTTCCCAGGAATCGCCAAACGTCATGGACTTAATCCTCGGCCATAAGATCGATCTCGTCATCGATACGCCGACCGAAGGACACGGCGACAAGACACGTGACGGCTTCCTGATCCGCCGAAACGCCATCGAAACCGGCGTATACTGCATCACAGCAATTGATACAGCAAATGCTCTCGCTACGGCGATGGAGTCGAATATCGAGAGCCTGACGCCGATTGATATTGCTAAAGTAAAAACTCATGGAGAGTAATTGCAATTTACAGTATTAACGTGCGGGAGCGAGTATATAAGTGTATAGGGGGATATTTAGAAAACGATGAATCAGAATTACAATGGTGCGTATGGGCAGCAGCCCGGATATTACAATCCTGCGCAGTACGGTCAGCAGCCGATTGGCAATGGCGGCTATGTCACAAATCCTGGTGTGCAGAATCAGGGGTATGGTCAGAGCCAGGGTTTTCAGCAGAATCAGAATTTTGGTCAGAATCCGTCGCCGCAGACTTATGAGAATATGAACAATGCTTCTCAGATGAATCAGAATGTCAATCCTGTTCCTCAGCCGAAGAAGGAAGAGAATGTTTCTGAAATTTCTGAAGAGGATTTCGCATATGCTAAAGATGTAATTGACAAGCTTGAAAAGTATTTCCATACGAGAGTCATCGGTCAGAAGCAGCTTATGTATTCTCTGATCGAGGCAATCTTAGCAGACGGTCATATTCTGATTGAGTCAGTTCCTGGCCTTGCGAAGACGACCGCTGCAAAAGCAATTTCCGATGCAGTAGATGGCAAGTTTTCTCGAATCCAGTGCACGCCGGATCTTCTCCCTTCAGACATTATCGGTACCCAGATTTATCATTCAGATACAGGCAAATTCGAAACTGTTTTAGGACCTGTATTTGCAAATTTCGTCCTTGTTGATGAGATAAACCGTTCCTCCGCAAAGACCCAGTCAGCCATGCTCGAGGCCATGCAGGAGAGGCAGGTCACGATCGGCAAGGAGTCCTATTCAGTTCCAAAGGATGTGTTTGTTGTCATTGCAACGCAGAACCCAATCGAGCAGGAGGGCACGTATCCTCTTTCTGAAGCACAGACAGACCGTTTTATGCTGAAGGACACGCTCACTTACCCGACTGCTGAAGAGGAACTTCAGATTCTTAAGCTCACAGAAAAGAAGAACGTTGAAAAGCAGCCTGCAGTTCTGACGATTGCCGATATCGATAAGGTGCAGGATATCGTTGAGCATGTCTATGTCAGCGACAAGATCCGCTATTATATTGCATCCATAGTTGATGCCACCCGTCATGCGGATGAGAAGCTGCCACAGAACCTGAAGGGTTATGTAAGCATGGGCGTAAGTCCACGTGCGTCAATTGCATTTTTGAAGACATCAAAGGCATTGGCGCTCATGGAGGGCAGAAATTACGTTATTCCTGAGGATGTCAGGAATGTCTCATTCGGCGTGCTCCGTCACAGGCTTGCATTAAATTATGCTGCAATTGCTGATGGAATCACAGTTGAAAATCTTATTTATGAGATCATAAAGACGGTTCCGACGCCATAATATTTATTTCAGCATTAAGTAAAATAATATGATGGCATAAATAAAGCATTTATTGTTATTAATAGTAATTTGGGTTAGTACATACTAATTAATTATATTTATCACATATGGCATTTGTGAGAAGAAAAAAAGTACAAAAAAATCAGGCGCCTTCAGTTCCGGTTATGTCAGCGCCACCTGCATACGAATCCAGGGTTAAATATGATTACCTTGACAAGATTAAAGGTATGTTCAAACTCTTTACGACTGTCCGGACAGCAAATCTTCTTGAAGGAAATTTCCGCTCGAAGTCAATCGGAAAAGGTATGGAATTCTACGACCTGAGGGAATACGCATACGGTGACGACATCCGGGATATTGACTGGAAGACTTCATCACATGCAAATAAAACGCTCGTCAGAAGGTACATTACGGACAGGAGACACAATGTTCTTTTTGTTCTCGATAAGGGAAAAAAGATGATGGGCGATACTCTGGGTGGTGAGCCTAAAGCAGAGCTTGCTACGATGATCTTCGGCACGATTGCATATTTAGTCGAAAGGCAGTCTGCTGATGTCGCAGTGATGTATTCAAATGACAAGGGCATTATGCGTTCACCTTACAGGATGGGCGTGAATGAACTTGAAAGGGTTATGAATGAATACCATTCTCAAAGTTATCAGGAACCTTATATTCATCTTGATGAATTGCTTCGAAAAGCAGCAGAAGATTCCAGGAAAAAGCGCATCATAGTCGTGATTACTGATGTGGCTGGGATGGACAGCATTTCAGAAAATACATTTAGGCGGCTTACGGTAAATAACGACGTCCTTTTTGCAGTAATGGAGGACTATTATTATACAAATGCTAATACCTTCGACATTGATGCAGATGATTACAGCGATCCTTTCATTTCTGGAAGCAGAGATCTTCACTTAATTGAAGCAGATTACAGGAAGAGAATGTTCCTAAAGCTTGACAGGATGACGAAAAAATACCGCATCGCATCTACATTCATCAATAAAGAAGAGAATATTATTAAGCGTTCGGTTGAGCTTTTTCAGAGGTACGGGAAAAAGGATTTCGGTTTCGGAAGAGGAAAGTATGAAGATTTCGGTTGAAGTTGAAAATGCATATTCGTTTCCTGTGATCGATTTGGTTACCGGTATTATTCTGATTGCCGCAGCGGTATTTTTCCTGACATATTTTATTTACCGTATCAGGAATAAAGATAAGTTTGACGCACCACCAAAGGCACGTGAATATACACCTTCGCAGCGTGAAAAGATCAGGAATAAATATCTGAACAGCCTGTACAAGATTCAGGTGAATTATTCTAATGGGAAGCTCACAGAAAGAGAACTAAACGAGAAGCTTTCAAGAATGTGCAGAGGTTATGTTCAGGAGATTTCAGGAAGGGAAACTTCTAAGATGACTCTTTCCGAGCTGAGGCGTGCATCTGGTCTTATTGGATTATCAAAAGCGATTGCATTATTTTATCAGCCGGAATTTGCGCCGGTGTCAAGGTCATCTGCACAGTATAATATTGGAGCAGCAAGAGAGGTAATTTCAAAATGGATTTGAAAAATCCTTTATTCTTATATATTGGAATTCCAGGGCTTGTGGCATTCTGCCTCATCCTTTTTTTTGCTGTACGCAAAAGGAAAAAAGCATATGCTGGCGGTAAAAAGGCTGCCAATACTGAATTTATTAAATCCCAGAAAGAATTTCAGAAGAGAAAAAATGAGCTTGTCGCATTAGAGATGCTGTTTTTTGGAAGCATGGCTGCTATGATCTTATGTGGTCTTATTTTAGCTGCCCGTCCTTTTAAGACGCACAGCGAAGGCGGCAGCGTGAAGAAGAGAGATATCTTTCTTTCTATGGATGTTTCTTATTCGCTTTATGAATTGAACAGCGATGTCATTGAGGCGCTCAAAAATGTCGTAAACGGAATGAACGGCGAGCGTTTTGGTGTCGTTATTTTTAATACTTCTGCTGTCACATATGTTCCAATGACTGATGATTACGATTTTGTCGTGCAGCGTCTGGATGAGCTGAAGCCATATTTTGAAGCTCAGAAGACATATATGGATAATTATGACACCTATGGAAATTATGACAGTTATGATTTTAATTATGATGAATACAGCACACTTTCACAGACATTAGATTATTATGGCGCAGGTACGCTTACGAACAATATATATAAAGGGAGCTCGCTGATTGGCGAGGGACTTGCGACGACGCTATATAGCTTCCCAAAATATAATGAGGATAGATCGCGTGTCATTATTCTTTGCACAGATAATGCCGAAGAGGCGCTTGTTCCACCTGATATAGAACTTGATGGGGCAGCAAAAAAGTGCAAAAAGAAAAATGTACGTGTTTACGGAATCTGTTCTGAAACCCAGTACAATGAGGATTATCACGGACCTGGCTATTCAGAGGAAAAATTCCAGGAATTAAAGACTGCCTGTGAATCCACAAATGGTGAGGCTTACCTGGTTACAGAAGATAATACGGTGCCGGACATCATCAAAAGCATAGAGGCAGAAGAGGCCAAGGCAGTGAAAATTCAGAATTTTGTACATGATGTCGAGTACCCGGAAGTGCCTGCAATTGTAATGCTTTTTTGCATGATCATCATGATTGCTTCTGGAATTGTGCTGAAACGGTGATAGTATGGAATTTCGACCAATAATAAACATTTGGATATTAATACCGGTCTTTGCAGCGGCTTTGGTACTCGTTTTCATTCACATTTTCAGGAGAAACGAGAAGCTCAAGACGAATATTGCCTCTGCTGTCAGGGTAGGACTAATTATTGCCCTGGCTTTTGTCATCATGCTTCGTCCCTCAAAGGAGGAGACATCTCATGATGTATTTTTAAGCAATCTGGATGTCATGTTTGTTGTCGATGATACGATCAGCATGTGGGCAAACGACATGAATGGCACTAGAATGGATGAAGCGAAGAGGGACATAAATTACATTATGGAAGAACTCGCAGGTGCAAATTTTGCACTGATTACTTTTGACAATTATTCTGAAATCCGTTCGCCATACACACAGGATGTTGATGATGTGAAGGACAATATCGACAGCATCTCTGTCATGGATTCTTATGATGCTACTGGAACATCCATGAATACACCTTACAATGACATTGAATCGCTGCTGAAGTCAACTGCTAAGAAAAAGAACAGACAGGCCATTGTATTTTTTATCAGCGATGGTGAGATTACGAATGACGATAAGCTCATGGATTTTTCAAGCCTGAAACAATACATAAAGGATGGCGCAGTTTTAGGCTATGGCACTGAAGAAGGCGGTACCATGCAGGATGAGTATGGAAATTATGTATATGATAAAGAGACAAATAAAAAGGGCATATCAAAAATAGACGAGGATAATCTTAAGGCCATTGCAAAAGATCTTGGAATTTCGTACATTCATGTAGATAATGAGCACAGCGCTGATATGCGGCTTTCCACAATCAAATCGCTGGCAAAGTCAGTTGCAACGAAACAGCATCTTATTTATTACACTGATTATTACTGGTGCTTTGCACTGCCGCTTATTGTACTTCTGGTATGGGAATTCATTGTAGTTGCTACGAAGAAGAGGCTATGATATGAAAAAGCATATTTTTATCTATATATTTCTCATAGCAGCTGCCGTGGCAATGGCGATTTTCAGTGTCTTTTTTATTCGCCCCTATGTAATAAATAACACATTTGAGAGGCATGCTGCCAAAGGACAGTATCTTGAAAAAGATTTGAAATCACTTGAGTCAATAAAAGATCTTCAGTATCCGGATGGTTATATTACAAATTATAATCTCGGAAATTATTATTATCACAAGAAGAAATATGACAAGGCTGCAACTTATTATAATACGGCACTTTCATGGGCACCGCTCGACAAGGAGAAGGACTGTAATATCAGGATTAATCTCGTATTATCTAATTTAAATCAGATGGATTTTGAGAAAATTGAGGCTTCTGATGATAAGACGGATGCGATAAACCAGCTTCATACGCTGAGGGATATACTTACTGAAAATGGCTGTGCATGTCAGGAAAAAGGGCAGGCGACAGGACATTCAAAAGATGCTGAAAAACTGAAAAAGGACATTGATGACGAGCTTGATAAGCTCGAGGACAATCCTAACGAGGATCAGAATCAGGACCAGAACCAGGATAATCAGGATCAGCAGCAGGATAATGAGGACAAGAATGATTCATCTGATAATAAGCTTGAACAGAAACTGAATCAGCAGAAGAGCGACAACAATAAGGACCGCCGTGAGCAACAGAAAAAACTTGAAAAGCAGAATAGTGACCTGAATCCATCGCAGCAGAAGCAGAATCAGCAGCAGGGCAGCCAGAATAGTAATGGCGGCTCTGAACAGAATCAGAATAATAATGGTTCTGACAATCAGAACAATGGCTCAGAGAACCAGAATAATGGCTCAAATGGCGGCGGATCCTCAGATGACGATAATTCCGGTGATGGTGGAGACGAAGGAAATCAGAATTACAAGGTCTGGTAAATGGAAAAAGATTCGTTCGATTTGAAAACGGGTATCACAACAGGCACCTGTGCGGCCGCAGCCACGGCAGCCGCAATGCACTTATGTTTAACAGGTGAAACATATTCAGAAGCAAAAGTAAGCCTTCCAAGCGGAGGCTTTCTTTTTGTACCGGTATATAAAGAAGATGAGAAAACTTTTTACTGCATCAAGGATGCCGGCGATGATCCGGATGTGACGAATGGGGCAATGGTGAAGGCCACGGTGGTGCCGGCGGAAATTGTCAGCAGTGAAAAAGAGTGCAAAAATAATATTGACCGCACACCAGGCTGTGTTTTGAATTTGGAAAATAATGAAATCATTTCATCAGATCATAAGCTGACAGGTAAAAAGTTTTTCTCAAATTCTGACTATGATGGACTGTATCTGACCAGTGGTCCCGGTGTCGGCATTGTCACAAAACCTGGACTCGAACAGGAAATAGGTTATCCTGCGATAAACAAGGTGCCAAGAGAGATGATTTTCGATGCGGCATCCAGGGAATTATTAGATCTTTCAAAGAATAGGAATTCTATTAGCAGTCAGAATTCTTCAATGGGTGAACATAGCAGTTCTGATCATGCTTATTCACATGAATCACAGAAACAAATTCAGAATTTTCTTATCATCATCTCCGTCGAAAACGGCGAGGAAATCGCAAAGAAAACCTTTAATTCACGTCTTGGAATTGAGGGTGGAATTTCCATTCTCGGGACGACCGGAATTGTCGAGCCGATGAGCGAGCGGGCACTCGTGAAATCAATCGAAGCAGAGATGAAGGTAGTACTTGCTGAGGGAGATGGAAATCTTTTTGCTGCGCCGGGAAATTATGGCGAAAAATACATAAAAGAAAACCATATTACAGATAGTCACATTATTCTATGCAGTAATTACATCGGAGATACAATAGATCTTGCTGTACATTTAAATGCTGTGTCGCTTACCATTGTTGGAAACTGTGGAAAACTTTGTAAGCTTGCAGCTGGCATCATGAATACACATTCGCGTGTTGCTGATGGAAGGTTTGAAGTCTTTGCAGCAAATGCTGCTTTATCTGGAGCGCCAGAGAATTGTATTTACGAATTAAAGCAGGCAATTACTACAGATGAGATGCTTTTGATATTGACAAAATATGGGCTTCGTGAGAAAGTTGTAGAAAAGATGATGGCCGCCATACAGAGTCACGTGACCTATCGTGCCGGAGTACTTCCTACGCATGTGATCATGTACTCGGAGAAATATGGACTATTAGGGATGTATTAATATTAGTTACGTGCTCCCGAAGACACAAAACTATCACGAAAACGGCGCCTCTCGGCTCATAGATTTTTGCTTGCGTTGCGTAAGCTCATCCATCGCCTAACGGCTTACTGAGGTATCGCCACGATATTTGCAAAGCAAAATCGTGGCATGTCGTCAGGGCACATGAGAATGCTGCTATGCAGCATA